>JALOBY010000011.1 GCA_023228045.1 Endomicrobiales bacterium
ATTACCAATTTCAAATGGAGAAAGAAATTGCCCCTTTTTTATATTTACAATTTTTTTAGTTTTTGCGGCTGCCACAAGCAAGTCGGTCTGCCTGCAGAGAAATGCAGGTATCTGCAAAATATCTGCGACCTCGCAGGCCATTTGTACATCTAAACTTGAGTGAACATCGGTTAATATTGGCAATGAAAATTCTTTTTTTATTTTGGCAAGAATTGCAAGGCCCTTTTTTATGCCAGGTCCCCTAAATGAAGTTATAGCTGTGCGGTTTGCTTTGTCATAAGATGCTTTAAAAACAAGCTGTATTTTATTGTCTTGCGCAATTTTTGCAATCTTTTCTGCAATAGATATGGCAAATTTTTCGCTTTCAATTACACACGGGCCGGCAATAAGCACTATTTTCCCATTATTTGAAAACTCAACTGAGCTGTTGGCTATTTTAACTATTTTGTTTATCATATTTTTTTTCTTTTTCCTGGCGGATTTTAAGCGAAGCCGCCACAAAATCATTAAATAACGGATGCGGCCTTAATGGCCTTGAGAGAAACTCTGGGTGAAACTGCACACCAACAAACCACGGATGATTTGCAATTTCCACAATTTCCACAAGCTTCCGTTGTGGGTTCACGCCAGCTATTCTTAAACCTTTTTTACACATTGCAATTTTGAATTTATTGTTAAACTCATACCTGTGACGATGCCTTTCAATAATATTGTCTTTCTTATACGCTCTGCGGGCAAATGTATCTTTGATGACCTCACACTTATAGCCACCAAGACGCATTGTACCACCCATATTCTTTACATTTTCCTGATCAGCCATTATATGTATAACAGGATACTTTGTTTTTTTGTCAAACTCAGATGAGTTGGCACTTTTCCATCCAAGAACATTTCTTGCAAACTCAATTACGGCACATTGCATACCTAAGCATATTCCAAAAAACGGGATGTTGTTTTCTCGCGCAATTTGAATTGCTCTTATTTTACCTTCAATTCCCCTATCACCAAAACCACCTGGCACAAGTATGCCATCAACTGATTTTAATGACTCTTCAGCGTTTTCACTTTCTGCATCTATGTAGCGAATTTCTACATGTGTATCATTACCAACCCCACCATGCTTAAGCGCTTCCCAAATACTTTTGTAGGCGTCTTTTAACTCTGTGTACTTTCCTGCAACAGCAATGGTTGTTTTATGTTTTGGGAAACGGCACTTATAAACCATATCTTCCCATACCTTAAGTTTGCTGCTTTTTGCCTTAAGCCCAAGATATTCAAGTATTAGACCATCTAAATTTTGCGCCTGAAGCAACAGAGGAACTTCGTAAATTGAAGAGCCTACATCGCGTTCGTCAAAAACCGCACGGGTTTCAACATTGCAAAAAAGAGATATTTTATTTTTTAAATCATTGGTGAGCGCTTTTTCCATTCTGCAGATAAGTATTGAGGGTTCAATGCCTATTTCACGCAGTTTCATAACGCTGTGCTGTGTGGGTTTTGTTTTCATTTCCTCTGCGGCGCGTATATATGGAACAAGTGTTACATGCACATAAAGCACATTTTCACGCCCGCAGTCTAAACGAAGCTGCCTAATGGACTCTAAAAATGGCAGAGATTCTATATCGCCTACTGTGCCGCCAACTTCAACAATTACAACATCGTATCCATCTGAAACAAGGTGAATTCTTCTTTTTATTTCATTTGTTATATGTGGCACAACTTGTACTGTTTTGCCAAGGTAATCGCCGCGACGTTCCGCGTTTAAAACACTTTCGTAAACTTTACCAGAAGTTACATTATTGGTACAGTGTGTTTCCTGATCTATAAAACGCTCATAATGCCCAAGGTCAAGATCGGTTTCCGCGCCATCAACAGTTACAAAAACTTCTCCGTGTTGATAGGGCGACATTGTTCCTGGGTCAACATTTAGGTATGGGTCAAGTTTTAGAATGTTTACCTTCAAACCCCTTGCCTTAAGCAATACACCAATTGATGCGGCCGTAATACCTTTACCAAGTGAAGAAACCACCCCGCCGGTTACAAAAATGTATTTTGTTTTATAGTTTGCCATTTAACATCCCCTCAACTTTTAATATATCTTCAGGCGTGTCAACGCCAATAGAATCAGATTTAACCAGAACTACTTTTATTTTATAACCATTCTCCAAAGCTCTTAACTGTTCAAGAGATTCTGCTTTTTCGTAAGATGACTGAGATAAAGTTGTAAATGAATCTAAAAAACTTTTTTTATACCCGTAAATTCCTTGATGTTTAAGATAATTTATTTTAACTCCATCCCTATTAAACGGAATAACACTTCTTGAAAAATACAATGCAAAACCCTTTTTATCTATCACAACCTTAACAGTGTTTGGGCTTACTATCTCATGCTCCAAAACAGGATACGCGGCAGTAACAATATCTGCCTCTTTATCACATGCAAGCTCAAATGCAACCTTGTCAATTGTTTTTGGGTCTATGAGCGGTTCGTCGCCCTGAATGTTTACAAATAGTTTTGCACCGCCTATTTTATTTGCCGCCTGAGATATTCTATCAGTTCCCGTTTTACACTTACTTGAGGTCATTACAACCTTTGCGCCAAAACCAAGCGCTTTATCGGCAATTCGTTTATCATCGGTTGCAATGTAAACATCGCTAAGCTGACGGCTTTTGATAACCTGCCGCCATACCCGCTCTATCAGCGTTTTACCGGCAATAAGCGCTAACGGCTTTGCTAGTAATCGGGTAGATGCATAACGCGCTGGAATAATGCCAATTACTCTATTTTTCATTGAATTCATTAATTACTTTTTTAAGTTCTTGCACGGATGTTGTTGCAGTTCCAACCTTTGCCACAACTAAACCTGCGGCAAAGTTTGCAACTTCAGCCGATTCAGCCAAAGATAATCCTGTTGCAAGCGCCAGAGTAAATGTGGCTATAACCGTATCGCCGGCACCAGTAACATCAAAAACCTCTCTTGCCCGGGTTGGGATGTGTGTTGTTTTATTGTTTGGTTCAAAAAGCGTCATTCCCTTTTCACTGCGTGTTATTAGAACACTTTCAGATTTCAATGTTTTAAGTATTTTCTTTCCTAGCTCAATAATATCCTTATCTTGCGATACTTCTTTATACCGCATTCCTGCTATAGCTTCGGCTGTGTTTGGAGTTATGCAACTTACTCCCTTGTAATAAAGGAAGTGTTCTATCTTTGGGTCAACAGTTATTGGAATTTTATTTTTTTTGGCAAGTGTTATGGCTTTTTTCAGAACCGGAGCATTTATTACGCCTTTACCGTAGTCAGATATTATTACAGCATCAACTTCTTTTAAAACACTTGTAATTTTAGAAATTATTTCGTCTATGATTTTGTTTGAGAAATTCCCCTTAACTTCTTTATCAACTCGCACAATTTGTTGGTGAGATGCGATTATTCTGGTTTTTACTATTGTTGGCCTTGCGCTATCTTGCACAAGATATTTTGTGGAAATTCCTCTTTGAGAGAGTTCTTCTTTTAATAAATGCCCGTCTTGGTCTGCGCCGTAAACGCCTATTACTGACACTTGCGCGCCAAAAGCTGTTATGTTATTTGCCACATTGCCGGCACCGCCAAGTGCTCCGCTTTCTCTTTTAACTTCAACAACAGGAACAGGAGCCTCAGGAGATATTCTTGATACCTTTCCCCAAACAAAGCGATCAAGCATTAAATCGCCTATTACAAGAATCTTCTTTTGTGCAAATTTGTTGATTGCGGCAAGCAGCTTCTTTTTATCCATAACAACCTCAAAATAATAATTTATTTTTAGATTCTACCAAATTCTCAGTAAATTTTCCATTTATAGAAATAAAAAGAAGAGGCCCCTCTTTTGTGTTAAAAAGAGGGGCCTCTAAAAGTACTTTATTGCACCCCACTTACATTATAAATAACATTTCTGCATAAGTTGGCATTGGCCAAAGTTCTCTTGGCATTACACCTTCCAATGCATCAACTATTCTGCGCAATTCAATCATACCATCAACCATTTTAAGCGCGTCATGGCCGCCGTTAGCTCTTTCAAGCTTTTTAAGTTCTGTAATACCATTTTCAAACAACTCGCTAACTTCTGACAGTAAAGATTGTGTGTTTTCTATATTTTGACCAACACTTTTCATATTTGCTACTGCAAGTGCCAACTCATTTTGATACTTAACAACAGCAGGTATAATAAGAGTTTTTACCATGTCAATAGAAACACCAGTTTCAAACTTTATTATTTTTTCATACTGCTCTTTGTAAATCTCATAGCGAGAGTGCAACTCGACTTTTGAAAGAACTTTATATTTCTCAAACAACTCTATAGCAGATGGTTTCGCAAACTCTTCTAAGGCTGCTGGTGTATTTTTTAGGTTTGGCAAACCGCGTTCTTCTGCCTCTTTATGCCAATCCTCCGTATAGTTATCCCCGTTGAACAAAACTCTCTTGTGATTCTTAACTATCTTTTGAAGTATCTTTTGCAAAGCTTGGTTAAAGTTGGCTCCTTTTGTATTTGCCGCTTCAAGCTCCGTGCAAAGCTCATCTAAAGATTCAGCCATTATTGTGTTTAACACGATATTTGAACCAGAGCAGCTTTGATTTGAACCAACAGCACGGAACTCAAACTTATTTCCAGTAAAAGCAAATGGAGAAGTTCTGTTGCGGTCGGTAACATCACGATCAAGTTTTGGTAATGCAGTTACACCAACTTCTAAAGTGCCGCCTTCTTTTGATGTTTTTGCACCACCTTTTTCTATTTGCTCAATGATATCGGTGAGCTGTTCTCCAAGAAATATAGAAATGATTGCAGGTGGGGCTTCATTTGCACCAAGACGGTGATCATTACCGGCAGTTGCAACAGTAGCACGCAGTAAACCTGCATTTTTATCTATAGCTCTTATAAGAGCACAAATAACTGCAAGGAACTTTGCGTTTTCATGCGGGTTATCACCTGGGGTAAGCCAGTTTTTGCCATCAGCTCCGCAAATTGACCAGTTATTGTGTTTGCCAGAACCATTTATACCCGCAAATGGCTTTTCGTGCAGGAGACAGACAAAACCGTGCTTGTCCGCAACTTGGCGAAGAGTTTCCATTGTTAACATATTATGGTCTATTGCGTGATTTTGTTCTTCAAATATCGGAGCAATTTCGAACTGGGCTGGTGCAACTTCATTGTGCCTTGTTTTTGAAGGTATACCAAGCTTCCAAAGTTCGCGGTCCAACTCTTCCATAAAAGCAAGCACACGCGGTTTTATTGCACCAAAATAGTGGTCTTCCATTTGCTGATGTTTGGCCGGCCTTGCACCAAAAAGCGTTCTGCCTGTTTGAATAAGGTCTAAACGTTGCAAATAAAACTCTTTGTCAATAAGGAAGTACTCTTGTTCCGGTCCAAGTGTTGCATATGGTCTGATACCTTGTGACTTTACACCAAAAAGTTTTCCAACACGCAATAACTGTTTTGAAAGAGCATCTATTGAACGAAGCAGTGGTGTTTTTTTATCTAATGCTTCACCATTGTAAGAATAAAAAGCTGTTGGTATGCAAAGTACTGCACCAGTCTCGCTTTCTTTTACGAATGCCGGGCTGGTTGGATCCCATGCTGTGTATCCACGAGCTTCAAATGTTGCACGCAATCCGCCAGAAGGAAAACTTGAAGCATCCGGCTCACCCTGAATAAGTTCTTTGCCGGAAAACTTCATAACAACCCCGCCTTCGCCATCGGTAGAAATAAATGAATCGTGTTTTTCTGCCGTGGTGCCGGTTAGTGGCTGAAACCAGTGAGTAAAGTGTGTTGCACCCTTTGCTACTGCCCATTTTCTCATAGCTACAGCGACTTCATCGGCAATTTTACAGTCTATTGTACGGCCTTCTTTAATTGTTGCGGATAAAGATGCAAAAGTTTTTGGTGAAAGGTACTTATGCATATTCTTTAAACCAAAAACATTTTCACCATAAAGCTTTTCAATACCAGTTTTGGTATTAACATTTTTTGACTTCTTCATTTTATTTTCTCCTTACCCATACAAGCGATGGGCTTATTGCACCCAAAAAAAGTAAGCGCGCTGAAGATTACAAACAATTTTTGCAGTAACAACCAAAAACCAAAAATAAATTCGCCTTTGAACCTACTTATTCAAAACATGTTCATCATTGAACTTGTCTGAGCGGTTTTTGTTTTAACTGCTATCTAAATTAACTTATATTGTACAAATTTTTGGTATTATACATTATTTAATTGTAAATTTAGCGTAAGTAACCTGTTAAAAATTAGTTTGAATATTTTTCAAGTATGGCATAAATGGAGCCAATGGCTATCTTTGAACGCAATAAAACCGGCATTTTTCTGCTATCGGCAGTAAGCCAAACCCAAAGTTTTCCCTTTGCCTGAAATATGCCGGCATTCTCACGCACAGCAGGTATAACTACAAAGCACTCAAACTCGCCCGCGGTAACTTTAACTTTCTCCTTTTTTACAACTTCAACAGTTAACGGCCATGCACTATTACCTGTGTGAGCATCAATACTATAACTTTTGCCAACTTCAAGTTCTTTGGTTCTTAGATAATAAAGAGCCGAAAGCACATCTTGCACCCAAAGCGGTATATTGCCAGCTTTATTGGGCTCCTCAATACATGAAAACTTTCCATTTGGCTGATCGTAAATTGTGGTTTCATTTTTCTTATAGCCACCCTCAGAGATATGTGAGGCGAATTTAAGAGTGCATAAACTTTGAGTGTCTATCCAAGACTCATTTGTATCGCGCACTTTAAAAAATGTGTCAAAAAATGGGGCAGTATTTGCCTCGGTATAAATATGATATGCTTCTCTTTTGCTAACTTCGTCTACACCCATTACCTGCATTTTTGCTGAGCCGACATTTATAAACTTCCAATTAACCGAAAATTCTAATTTTTCATTTGAGCCAAAAGCGCTGTTTTTCTCGGTGCGCCAAATAAACTCTGTCGGCGCAATCTGCGTACTTATAACTTCTTGATCAACTTGAATATTTTCTATTGGAGCAGGCGGTATGTAGAGTGTGTTGCCATATTTTATTGTATAGCTTTTAGTTGATACATCAATACCAAATGAAGTTAACACAAAAAATGTAATCAACAATATTACGATTGAGCAATCTTTAACAATCCACTTTGCAGCACTAAGAATATTTTTTGTTATTTTATCAGGCTTTTGGACGCTGTTTTTTGACAGGGTGTTTTTATGTCCGTATTTACCATGCCCGCTTAGCACTAAAACCCCCTTTCCACCCATATTTTTTGCAAGCATAAAATCGGCAGGATGATCACCAATAACATAGGATTTTTTTAGGTTTATTTTGTGCTCTCTTTGAGCCCTTTTAACCATTGCAGTTTTTGGTTTTCTGCAAGAGCAATTATCATCTGGCCCGTGAGAGCAGTAATAAATACCATCAACCCAAGTCCCTTTTTGGGACAGTTTTTTTTCTAAGCTATCATGAATTTGTAAAAGTTTTTTTTCGCTAAAATAGCCCCTTGCTATACCAGATTGATTTGTAACAATAAAAATTTTAAACCCTTTGGTACGCAAAAGTTTAATCGCCTCAATGGCACCCTTTATAAATTTCAGATCTGCTATGCGCCGCAGGTAGTTTTTTTCTTGAATTAATGTTCCGTCCCTGTCTAAAAAGACGGCGGGGCTTTTATTAACTGTAGCATTTCTAACCAAAGTTCTTCTCCTTGTATAAATTCAAGCTTGATGCGAACTTCATAAAATCTTTCGGCGGATTTAGGGTCTAACCTTGCCAGAGCATCTTTTAGCCGTACGGCATCTTTTGAAGTTGTAACTACAGGTATTCTATCTACCGAAGTTGTAAGAATATCTACAAGCTCGCGCACCTTATACCAGTGATGGTCCCTAAAAGCAAAACGTTTTGCCACACTCATTTCAATTCCATGAAGTGTATCTATAAATGAACGGTTTTCGGCAATGGCACAAAGCGCTATTGCCTGACGGCCAAAAAACTTTCCAACAGGATAAATTGTGCCATCTACCACTCTTTTTATATCTGAAACAACATACTTGCAAAGCGCAATAGGACAATTGGCATACTTGGAAATTGTTGATTGCAAGCGTGCGACTTCTTCTGGTTCAACCTTGTCACAATTATTTATTACTACAAAAGAAGCTCGCTTAAATGCTTTAAGCCCCTCTCTAAGAATTCCGGCCGGAATCAGAAATCCATTACCAAAGGGGTTTAGCGCATTAACACAAACTATATCTACATTGCGCTTTAGTGCCCAGTGTTGAAAACCATCGTCTAGAATAAAAACATCTACAGGGTAATTTTTTAGCGCATAATCCGCGCCGCGCCGTCTATTGGGACTTGAAATAACCAACGCACCTGGAACTTGGCAGGCAAGCATAAAGGGTTCATCACCGCAAGAATCAACAGAACAACTTGCATCTTTTGGATCCGCCACAAAGATTTTTAAAGAACTTGATTTTCTGCCGTATCCCCTGCTTAAAACTGCAGGTAACATACCACGCTCAAGAATGTCTTTTGCAATCCGAGCAACAACCGGCGTTTTGCCTGAGCCGCCCCATGTTATATTGCCAACACTTATTACAGTTTTTGGAAGTGCATGCGCTTTTCTAGTCTTTTTAAGTAGCCAACTTAACGCAGTATATATCAACGAAAATGGTACCAAAAGTATATTCATAATTTTCCAAAAATCCTTTCTTGCATTGTGGCATACTCTTTTATTGTTGCAACAAAGTAAACTTCTGCATTCGTTATGCCACGGCCTTTTACGCAAGCCCAATACTTACTAATTCCATCGGCCATGGCAATATAATCTCTATCTTTTAACTGGCTTTTATAACAACCTATTGCGGACATTTTGCTATCCCAGTGTTTTGAGCAATCAATTAAAACATTCGGGTAAACAGGCAACCAAACGCCATAAGCATAAACAATAAAATCATATTTTTTAGCAAGTTTTGCCAGAGCACTTGCAGCGGCTCTGTGGTCTGAGTGGTTATCTAACCAAAATGGGGCAAAAACCACCTCTGGTTTTTGCTGTTTTATAACGTTTTCTATTGAATCACTAATTGTTTTTTGAGTATGCAAGGTGTCGGCAGAATGCTTCAAACTTATAACCTCATCAACACCAATAATTTTGCAGGCATTACTAGCTTCTTGCGCACGCTCGGGCATATCGCTTGTAAGAAATAAAACACTCGCTTTTCCACCGGAAGATGTGTGCTTTGTAATAGCGCCACCGCAAGCGATGGACTCGTCATCTTGGTGCGGAGCTATTACAAGAACATTTTTTACTGGGGGCCCATCTTGCACTGAAAATGAATACTTTAACGCAGGCTGAATTTTTTCATAATAAGAAAACAATTTAGTGTTCCTAAAAAACTTCTGCATTGTGCCCCCGGGCAAGTTTTATCTCTTTTAAAACCCTATCTGGCAATATTTTACTTAATGTATCCGCCTTTATTATTGTATGTTTTTTAAGTGGCATTGGGCCAATTTGAGCAGGGTCTGTTGGCCCAAACAAAGCAACAACTTTTTTACACATAGCAGCCGCAAGGTGCATAGCGCCTGAATCTACCCCACAAAAAAGAAAAGATGCATTAATTAAGGCCGCAAGCGATAGCACACCTTCCTGCGCCCAAAAAGCGTAAGCACCCGAGAGTGCGGCAAGTTGTTGCAGTTTTTCTTTTTCCCAGCTTGCCCCAACAAAAACAACGGGACAACATTGTTCCAAAATTTCTTTTGCAAGCTCAACCCAGTTTTCATCTGACCACTTTTTTTTTGCACGCCGTTTACTTGCACCCGGCGATAAAACAACAAAGTTGCCCTCGATCAATTTATTTTGACTAAGCCAAAGTGTACAAGAACTTTTATTGCTTTGAGGAATTTTAATAAGACCTGTATAATCGGCTGAAATATTAACTAAACCGGCCCCTTGCGCAAGCCGTGCGTTATTGCTAAGCGAAGGTACGCCAAGCTTTTGAGCTTTTTTATTTAATAAAAATGAAACTGACGCGGTGTTAAAACCAATTTTTTCTTTTGCTTTGCTTAATGCACAATAAAATGCTGTCTCAAAGGACTCCGAAAAACAGATTGCCTTGGTAAAGTTTTCTTTTCTTATTTTTTTTATAAGCGATGCTTTAGCTAAAAAACCGGAACTTGGCTTTACAAGTACTTCATCTACAAAACCAGTTGCCTTAAGCAATTCATTTAGGTTATTTTTTGCAACGCTTACAATTTTTGCATTTGGCCACTGTTTTCTTGCGGCCATTAGTGTCGGCAAAGAAAATAGCAAATCGCCTAATTGGTTCATATGAAAAAAAATTATCTTATCAGTACTCATATTATTTTAACTCACAATTACTTTCAATTGCACTTATAACCTCATTAGCAGTTATGCTGTTAATGCACTTAAAATCTTTACACTTTGCTCTACCGCGACAAGGCGAACAGGGAAGCATTTTATGCAAGATTACCGCATTTTTTGCAATAGGTGCAGTTTCATTAACATCTGATGCTCCAAAAAGCATAACGACCTTAACTCCAAGCGCGCTTGCCAGGTGCACAGGCCCCGTGTCGCCACCAAACACTAAAGAGCATTCTTTCAACAAATAGGCAAGCTCTGCAATTGTTGTTTGACCTTGTAAATTTATCACTCTGTCATTATTCAAAGCTAATTTATTATCTAAACCAAGCAAAATAACTTTTGTATTTTGAAATTTATTAAGTATTGAGTTTATTACAACTTCATAATTTTTCAAAGCCCAATTTTTGCCAATTCCTCTTGCAGATGTTACAACACCAATAATCTTTTGCTCGTTATTGCTTTTCAATGACGAAAATTTTTCTTGGCATAATTTAACAGTACTTTGGCTTAACGAAAGGCTAAACTGCGGCTTAAAACTTTTTTCTGTTAGGAACCTGACTGTTTCCAAATTTCTAATTACAGCATTTAACCCGGATTTTGCGCTGTACGCAAACACTTCTTTTACTAAAATATATGAAAACTCTTTCATGCCAGGCACGCCTATAACTTTTTTTGCTCCGCTAAGACGCGCAAGTAAAGCAGTTCTGAAAAGTCCCTGCAGATCTATGGCAACATCAAAGTCCATTTTGCGCAATTGAGATGCCACTGAAAAAAAATCTTTTAACCCACCATTCCGTTTCCAAATTACTTTATTGTCAATGTTTGCAAATAGCTCCACTACAGGGACAAATTTATCAAAAACCACCCAGCATATAGAACAATTTGGAAACGCTTGCTTTAGAGCTGTTGCGACCGGATTTGCCTGAACAATGTCGCCAAACGAACTTGGCTTTATAATTAATATATTCATTTGATTACTCAAACTCACCTTTAAGCACTTTTTTAAGAGCACCAAAAACATCGTCAACTTCAATAAGCCGCATACATTCAATACTTTTACATTTTCTGTTGCGGCACGGCTGGCACGAGATGTTCTTTCTAACTATAATTACTTTTTTACCGTATGGGCCTGTTCTATTTGGATCAGTCGGGCCAATTATAGCAACACTTGGTGTGCCTAGCGCCCTTGCAATGTGCATAGGTCCTGCCTCATTGCCAACAAATGCGACTGCCTTTGAAAGAACCGCCACCAACTGCTTCAAAGAAAACAATCCTGTTGTATCAAAAATTTTTGTTTTAGAGATGGCAATTATTTTTTCATTTAACCCTTTTTCGCAAGCTCCACCCTCTTTGCCGCCAATAAGAACTACTTGTGCAATTGATCCATTGTTAATCTCATCGCAAAGCTTTGCAAAACGCTCTTTTGGCCACCTTCTGGAAAGCCAGCCGCCGCCGGCAAAAAGCGCAACGAAGGGCTTTGCTAAATCTACACCACAATTTTTCAAAATTTCAGATGCGCTTTTTAGTGCGTCTTCATTTATGTTAAGTTCATACTCTGCATTATTATCTAAAGGGCAATCTAAATATTTTGCAACCGCCAAGTGGCGCACAACACAGTGAGAGGATTCAACTTCTGGTTTTATCTCTTTTGAAAAAACCCACGAAAGCTCTTTCATACCCCTGGTAGACGATGACGCGAGCTTAAACTTTGCGCCTGCAAGGCAAACCAGAAGAGCTGATTTAAAAAGCCCGTGAAAATCGATACTTAAATCAAAATTTTCAGCCCTTAACAACTTACGAAAATTTAGCATATATCTTATTGAGGCTTCGCCTCTGTTGAAAACAAAAAGTTTGTCTATTGCACTATGGCCTTCGATTAACTGTGCGCACCGCTCATCAACGGCCCATGCAATATAAGCATTTGGATAACGCTTTCTAATAGCGCATACTGCAGGCAAAGCAAATATTACATCGCCAAGGCGGCTTGGTTGAACTATTAAAATTTTTGGCCTTGGGTGATTGCTTAAATATTTAACTAAATCATGGCTCCAAAACGCTTCGTGCGTAAACTTTGAAAGTTCATTAGTTCTTTTTTCAAGCTCTAAACTCAGCTCTTCTGCGCTGCTGTCTTTAGCTGTATTTATTGGCATTCCATATGCAATAACAGCTTGTGAAAAAGGCAATGGCAATTCGTACTTATCCCATGCCTTTTGAAAAATAAAGTTGCTTTTTGAATAACTGCTAACAGGTAAAAGAATAGAACCTGTTTTAATTGCGGCTAAAGCAGCACCTGGCTTTGCCTTATACTGCGGCCCTCTTGGGCCATCAAGTGCAAAAGCAGCAGCAACTCCTGTTTTTACTTTTCTAATTAATTCAACTAAGGCTTTTTGCCCCCCTTTTGACGATGACCCGCGCACAGCAGAGTAACCACACTTGTGCAATATATCTGCTTGTAGTTGGCCATCTTTTGATAAGCTGCTCATTATGACAATGCCCTGTTTTCTGTGACAAAAAAATGGAATAAACTGCTCACCATGCCAAAAACCAAATACAATTTTGTTTCCTGCGTTTCTTATGGAGCCATTTGCGTCAACTACGTTGATACGCAACGATCTGCCTAAAGTGTTTATTACAAACCAACCAATAAATGCAAGTATGTTTTTCATTTTGTTTTAGTTGCAAGCTTTATCAGCTCTACGGCTTTATTCAAAGCGCCTCGTTGCAAATTTACAACATTGCGTGCCAACTGTCCCATCTTTTTTCTTAACTGCAAATTCAAAGACAGCTCCACCATGGTCTTTGTAAGCTCCAAACTTCCTCTAACACGCAAGGCGCCGCCAGCATCTATTAATAAATTTGCTTCGGGCAAAAAGTTTTCCATAGATTCTCCAAATAAAACAGCAACACCGTATGCTGCCGGCTCTATGGGGTTTTGCCCTCCTTTTTTAATTAATGAACCACCAACAAAAGCCAAGTCGGCTATGGAATATAGCTTTTGCAGTTCGCCAAACTTATCAAGAACAATTACAGGATATGGCGTGGCGATTTGGGCAAAATTTACATTGCTATATTTAATAAATGAAAGACCATTTTTATTTAGCAGTTCATAAATTGTATTGAGGTTCTCAAGGTGTCTTGGCGCAAAAACAAGTTTTAAATTATTGTTTTCTTTTAAAGCCGCAAGCCATGCGTTTAAAAAGATTTCTTCTTCACCATCTCGCACACTACCGGCTACCAAAACCACATCTTGAGCGTTAAAACCAAGCTCTTCCTTTTTTAAAGAAAAAGTTGAAAAATCTCTGTCGTATTTAATGTTCCCTGAAATTGAAGTTTTTTCTTTTGGCACACCCAATGAAATAAACCGTTCGCTATCGCTTGGGTAACGCGCCTGCAGGAAATCTATTTTTTCAAGAACTTTACGCCAAAAAAACGCGGTTTTACTGTAAATTGGAAATGATTTTTCTGAAAGGCGGGCATTAACCAGCAAAACCCGTGCGCCAATTTTTTTTGCGGCAAATATTATGCCCGGCCATAGCTCTGTTTCAACTATTATAAGCGCGGACGGCTTTAATTTTTTAACAAAGTTGTTTGCGACAAATGTAAAATCGGCAGGAGCAAGAGAAATACTTGAACAAATGGAGTTATTAAGCGCATAATTTTTGCCGGATATTGTAAGCGTAGTCAAGTGAATTGAATAGTTGTTTAAAGATTTTAGCAACGGTTCCACAGCTCTAACTTCGCCAAGCGAAGAGCAATGCACCCAAAGAACCTCTTTACCTTGCGTTAAATTAAAGCTTGGCGCACAAAAGCGTTCTTTTATTTGCGCAAAAAATGAGCCGGCTTTAACTTTCGTACTCAAAAGAAGGAAAAAGGCGGCTGGAATAAAAAGAAGAAAAAGAATAAGGTTGTATAAAAAAAGCATTTAACCTGCAAAGCGCGCAACATTTAGCGCTTATTTATTTTTTCTTTTTTTGTTTTGGGTCCAAAAATATAAACCAAAGGAAGAAAACATTGGCACAACACCAGAATTTTGCGAAAAACTAACACCTATCTTTGCTACCGGCAACACCTGACAAAGCACCTCAATATCTGCAACATCCGCTATAATTACTTTTTGCGAAAGCTCACACTCTTCATCTTTTGCTTCATCGTTAATTAAACGACCGATGAAGTTTACACTTTGTTCAAGCGCCTCAACACCTACGCAATGTGTTATACCCAAAAGCATATTTTCATTTCTGTCTTGGGCAACTTTAACTTCACTTTCAAAATCACCGCCGATTGTAACGGCAAAAACAGTGGCAGCTATCCACTTATCGGGTGCGCTAAAAACAAGCTTTAAAGGCAGTTTATCTTTTTGAAATGTGCTGTATATTGAAGCAGGCGTTATTATTTTTTGCAAACGCTCGCTTTGTGTTTGTACCGCACTTTGCACCTGAAGCGTAACTTCAATTTTTGAGGTTTTTTTTAAAAGCCGCAAAATTTCTTTTTCACGTAAATTTATACGAAAATTTTTTATTTTATTCATTTACCTTTTGCTTTTGTATGAAAGTGCCGCCTTAGCTCTTTTTCTTTTTGAAATTTCCCACTCATAAATCATAGGGCTTGCAATAAATATTGTAGAATAAGAACCGATTGTAACACCTATTAAAAGCGCTAAAGAAAAATCGTGCAAAACTTCGCCTCCAAAGAAAAACAACACAATAACAACAAAAAAAACAGTTAAATTTGTTATTATTGATCTTGAAAGGGTTTCATTTACACTTATATCTATAACAGAACCTAAGTCTTCTTTTGGCTTTAGGCGTAAATTTTCTCTTATGCGGTCAAAAATAACTATGGTGTCATTAATGGAATAACCAGCAAGTGTTAAAAGAGCGGCAACAATTGTAAGGTTTATTTCTTTATTTAGTATTGAAAAAATACCAAAGGTAATAAATACATCATGAACAAGTGCAATCACACCAGCTGTACCCCAAACACCTGAGCTAAACCTAAAAGCAACATAAATAATTATGCCTAAA
The DNA here is from genome assembly GCA_023228045.1 of Endomicrobiales bacterium. Classification (NCBI taxonomy): domain Bacteria; kingdom Pseudomonadati; phylum Elusimicrobiota; class Endomicrobiia; order Endomicrobiales; species Endomicrobiales bacterium. The sequence continues at coordinate 15,421 of JALOBY010000011.1, forward strand.
AACGAAAGTAATATAGCGAGCGTCGCCTGTTTAACGAGATGTTTCCCAACCGTTGCGCCGACAAACTCTGTGCGTTCAAGCGTAATTGTTCTATCTGGGAACTTTTGAGCCAAAATACCTTTAACTTTAGCGGCAAACTCATCGGGGTTTTGTTCGGTTTTCTTGGCTCTTAAAATAATAGAAGAAGTACCAGAGCTTTGCATATCTATACCAGAGATTCCGCTATCATTTAGAGTTTTTCTGACAATGTTAAAATCAATTGCTTTATCAAAAGAAAATTGCACCAAAATTCCACCCCTAAAATCAATACCGTAGTTTGGGCCGCCTCTTAAAATTAACGAAACAATGCCTGCAAGAATTAATAGAAGCGAAACTGCAAAAAAGAAATACCTCTTTGATATGAATCCTATGTTTGTTTTACCAATTAAATGCACTTTCCCCTCCCTCTAAGATTATTATTATTTGTTTAAATCTTTATGTCTGTCATTATGTTTTCAGCAAAAAGTACATCATATATAACTCTTGTAACTACTATTGAGGTGAACATACCAACTATTAAACCTATTGTTAAAGAAACAGCAAAACCTTTGATAGGCCCTGTGCCAAATTGAAACAAGCAAACAGAAGCGACAAGTGTTGTAACATTAGCATCTAAAATTGCTGAAAACGCCTTTTGATAACCAGCATCAACGGCGACTCTGGGCGTTTTTCCAGCAGCAAGCTCTTCCCTCATACGCTCCAAAATAAGCACATTGGCATCTACCGCCATGCCAAGCGTGAGCACAATACCGGCAATACCAGGCAATGTTAGCGTAAAGTGAAAATAAGCCATAACACCAAGCAAGAAAAGTAGGTTTAAAATAAGCGCGAAATTGGCTATTAAACCTGAAGTTCTATAATAGATGAACATAAACAATAAAACAACAAAAAGACCAACAAGACAAGATGTAAGACCTGCCTTTATTGAGTCATCACCCAGAGATGGCCCTACAGTGCGCTCTTCTATTATTCTAACTGGAGCGGGGAGGGCACCGGCACGAAGTACCATTGCTAAAAATCTTGCATCTTCTGAAGTGAAATTACCCTCTATTATTGCTTTGCCGTCAGGAATTTTTGAACGAATTACAGGAGCCGACTGAACAACACCGTCAAGCACTATTGCAAGCCGCTTCTCTATGCTTCTTTCTGTTACAGCGGCAAATATCTTTGCGCCATCGTTGTTAAACTCAATATTTACATATGGGTAACCATACTCGCCACCAAACTGCACCTTTGCGTTTACAAGATACGCGCCTGTTAACTCTGCTGAAGATTTAAGCAAGTAATAGCTATCTTCTTTACCTGCAAAAACCGCAAAACCGGCGGGAACCATTGAGGAAATTTCAGGATATTTATCTATATCAGCAATTGTTGCATTTTTTTCTCTAAGTTTGCTTACTATTTCGCTGACAACCGGGTCATCACTTACAAGGCGAAACTCAAGCAATGCGGTTTTGCCTATAAGCTCTTTTGCTCTTGATGGGTCTTTTATACCTGGTAATTGAACCACTATCCAACGGTCGCCCTGTTTTGTAATTAACGGCTCCGCAACACCAAACTGGTCAACTCTGTTTCTGATAATTTCAATGGCTCTGCTAACTGCATCACTAACATCTACATTTGCATCAAGCTTTGTGGCATCAAGCTCTAAAAGCAAGTGGCTTCCACCTCTTAGATCAAGACCTAAGTTTAGTGTTTTAAAAACCATCTTGTCGCGCATTTTCTCTTTTTGTTCCCTCTCTTGTGGAGTTAGTGTGTTCCACTCCCATGTAGGGTAGAGAAAGTAAATTGAAAGACCTACAAGCGCTACCGTCAACCAAAGCTTCCAGTTAATTTTTTGCATCTCTAAAACTCTCCTTAAAGTAATTTCTTTTGGTTTATTATTATTTCAAACACACAGTTTAAAAACTTTGCCGAACGACGGCATATTATCATTCTTGACATAAATATTTCAAAGTACTCCATAACCTGAGAAATTTTTGTATCTATAGTTAACTCAAGTGTAATTGCCATTCTTTTTTTATCTACATTAACAAAAGACCTCTCGGCGGCGAAGTTCACCCTGTCGTGTATATCAAAACTTATTAAATTTGGGTTTCTAACTCTTGTTTTATGAACATCTGACTTATCGGCAATTATTAGCGCTGCCGCTACAGGGTTTACAGGGTCGCCTATTTCTTCTTCATGGTTGCCAATCGCGGAAATTACAATAGCAATTTCTTCTGCGGTGGCGCCAAGCTCTTTTAATATGCGCATAGCTATCAAAGCCGAAGACTGGCCATGATCTTGCCTGTTTACCACATTACCCACATCGTGCAGATAACCGGCTATGCCGGCAAGTTCCTGTAAATGCTCGGGATAATCAAGGCACGAAAGTATATTGTGCGCAACACTAGCAACCAAGCCGACATGCCTAAAACCATGTTCGGTATATCCAATGGCACCAAGATATTCATTTGCCGCAGAAATAAAATTATTTACAAGCGGGTGTGCTTTTACTTTTTGGAGTGTTATGCCTGATTTTTCTGACAACACCATTAATCACTCTTTATCACAGATTATTTTATTTCGGCGCTTTGCTCAACTTGTGGTTCAACTATTACCGTGCTTACGGAGTTTTTTGATATTTCTATCTTTACACCTTCGGCAATTGTAACCTCAAATCTGTCAGTTTTCACCTGACTAATCGTGGCATATATACCGCCACTTGTTATTATCTTGTCATTTCTTTTTATTGAATTTAACATATTCTGATGTTCTTTTGCTTTTTTCTGAGATGGTCTGATAAGAAATAAATAGAAAATTGCAATGATAAGAACCATCGGCAAGAAATTTGCCACAATGTTTGAATTTGCGCCATCAGCCGCATATAGTGGCATACAAACGATACCTAACATAACAAGTGAAGCACTAACTTTTAGCAGGTTTGACTTTAACATACTTTCCTCCAGTAGTTTTTTATTTTTTGAAGTACTTTGCGTAAAACTCTTTTTTTTGTTCAAAAAAAGTGTCGTTTTCTATTGATTTCCTAATAACTTTTGCCAAGTTTACCATAAAATACAAGTTGTGTAAAGACATTAAACGAAGAGCAAGAAGCTCCTGAGCTTTAAATAAATGGTTTAAATATGCTCTTGAGTAATTTTTGCAAGCAAAGCAGGGACACTCGGGGTCTAATGGCCCAAAATCACTTTGAAACTCTGCATTTTTTATGTTTACCTTGCCACCACTTGTAAATGCCTGACCGTTTCTGCCGTTTCTTGTTGGCAAAACACAGTCAAACATATCTATGCCGCGTTCAATTGCTTCCCAGAGATCTTCTGGCATTCCAACACCCATTAAGTAGTGTGCTTTTTCTTCGGGCAACATTGGCACCGTTGCATCTAATGTCGCGTGCATCTCTTCTTTTGGCTCGCCTACCGATAGACCACCTATGGCATACCCGCTAAAACCAATATCAATTGTTTTTTGCGCGCTATATTTGCGCAGGTGTTTAAAAACCGAACCCTGCACAATGCCAAACAACATCTGCCTTTCATAACTGCTCGTAGTTTCTTCAAAGCGGTTTTTGCACCGCTCGGCCCAAAGTAAACTTAAGTCAACAGAATTTTTTGCGTACTCTTCTTTGCATGGGTACTCTACACACTCGTCAAAACACATTATTATATCCGCGCCAATTTTGCGCTGAATATCTACTGAGCTCTCAGGGCTTATAAAATGTTTTGAACCGTCAATATGTGATTGAAAATGCACACCTTCGTCTGTAATTTTCCTTAGCATTGCCAAACTAAAAAGTTGAAAACCGCCAGAATCGGTTAGCATTGGCTTTTGCCAACCAATGAACTTATGTATGCCACCAGCTTTTTTGATTAAATCAACACCTGGTTTTAGGTATATATGGTAAGAGTTTGCCAAAATAATTTGTGCGCCAAGGTCACTTAACTCCTGTTGTGATACCGACTTAACACTGCCCTGCGTGCCAACCGGCATAAAAACTGGAGTTTCTATTATACCTCTTGTAGTGTAAAGTGTGCCCGCGCGCGCAAGGCACTTTGAAGATTTTTTTATAATTGTAAAATTGCCCATTTGCATTAGTAAAATTTATCCTTGTTTATGTAAAGTTCAAAAGCGCAATTTAAAGCTGCGCTGGCCTTGATACAAAAATTTGTTCTCGGAAGAAATATCTCAAAGTAATCCATAACCGGACAGATATTAGTGTCTATTGTTAACTCAAGGGCTATTGTTTTTTTGTCTTTTTCCACTCTTAAAAAAGCATTGCGGCAGGCATAATTTACCCTGCTGTGCGTATCAAGCAACAACTGCTCGCTTACACGCACTCTGGTGCGGTGTACATCGGTTTTATCGGCAAGAATCAATGCGGCAGCAATGGCAGATACAGGGTTTGTGCTTTTGTCTTCGTGTGTACCTATGGCGGTTATTATTGGGAAAATATATTCGTATGGAAACTGCATTCTTTGAAGAATGTCTAAAACTATCATTGCACCAGTTTGAGCATGATCATTTGCCGATACTGCGTTGCCAATATCGTGCATATAAGCGGCAATTTTCGCAAGCAGTTGGTCTTGCTCGCTGTAACCAAGATACTTTAATACATTGCCGGCAATGTTTGCGCTTAACTTCGCATGGCGTAAACCGTGCTCTTTATATCCAATTGCGGCAAAGTTTTTATCGGCAGTGTTTAAGTAGGCACTTACTTCGTCATCTTTTTCAAACAATTCAAAATTTAACACTTAGTTATCGCCCCATAATATTTTTAGTTAAAATTCGGGTTAAACAATTAACATTGCATCGCCGTAAGAATAAAATCTGTATTTTTCTTCTATTGCCGATTTATATGCGGCTAAAAGCTTTTGCCTGCCCAAAAAGGCGCTTGCCAAAAACATAGGCGTTGAAGCCGGCAGGTGAAAGTTTGTTATCAACGCATCCGCACACTTAAACTTATAACCAGGAAATATAAAAAGATCCGTTTTTTTATTACCAGCAACTACTACACCTTGCTCATTGCAAAACGATTCAAGAGCTCTTGTTGCCGTAGTGCCGACTGAAAACACCCTGCCGCCGAGATTTTTAGAACTGTTTATTTCTTGCGCGCTTTGAGTGCTTATTTCAGCATACTCGGGCAACATTTTATGTTCTCTTACATTGTTAGTTACGACAGGTTTAAATGTTCCCCAGCCAACATGCAAAACTATCTCAACTACTTTTACACCATGTTGCTTTATTTCATCTATCAAAAGCTTTGTAAAGTGCAAGCCCGCAGTTGGCGCGGCAATTGAACCACACACAGAGGCATAGACAGTTTGGTACCTGTCCTTATCGCAGACATCAGTTGCAATTGCATCTTTTCTTTTTATATACGGCGGTAGCGGCATTTCACCAAAATTTTCAAGCATGTTAATGATATTTTCAGATTTAATTTCAAGCAGATACTCGCCATTTTCTGCTTTCCCAGCAACTTTTGCTTTCAACCCGCCATTAAAATGAAGTGTTTTGCCAACATCTATTGATGGCTTTAGAAGCGCCCTAAAAAAACCATCAGTACCTGCTGAAAAATCTAAAAAAAGAGCTTCTGCTTTGCCACCACTTTCTTTTTTACCTTTAAGCCTGGCAGGAAATACTTTTGTTTTGTTTAATACAAGGCAATCACCTTTTGAAAAATAATCTTTTATAGATGAAAAATGGCTGTGTTGTAACATTCCTGTAGTTTTATTTACAACAAGTAAACGCGAGTTATCACGCTTTTGTGCCGGCTTTTGCGCAATAAGCTGTGGCGGCAACAAATAATCATATGAATCAAGAATTAAATCTGCGGGATCTATCATTTTCTTTTTTCCAAATTTGTTCCCGGGTAGTAAAAATGCAATATCTCGCGGTAGTTATAGTTTTCTTTTGCCATAACTTTTGCCCCATCCTGCGACAAACCAACCCCATGTCCCCAGCCCTTGCCTCTAAACTCAAAAGCATCATCCATACGCACTATTTCATCAATCAATGTACTTTTTATTTGCCAAGGGCTTACAGCCATCCTAAACTTTGAGCCTTGAATAAGCAATATGCCGTTAGAATGATATATTTTTATATTTAACGCCCGGCCTGATGAATTTTTACCCTCTACTTTTATTTTTTCAATTGTTCCAACTTTATAGCCTGAAGAGTTAAGTTTATTTTCAAGCTCATCCTTTGATATCTTTGTTTCCCAAACTTTATAAGAACCGCCTTTTTTGGAAAACTTATCTGGTTTGCCTTTTAAATAGTTGGGAGGGTTTTTGACTGATGACCAAACATTACTTATGTTTTCAGTATATCCACCGCTATCTGCATGAAAAAAAGTATCGGCAAGTTTGCCATTAAATGTAAGAACTTCATTTGCCGTCTCATTAACAGCTTGGTCTGACTCAGGGGTGTGCGCGCTTTTTCCGCCATAAACTTGTGAGCCAACATCTGCGCTTAAATCGTACCCTTTCTTTGAGAAACTGCCTAGGTTTCTTAAAGCGTATGTGCGGCTTATAACTGCCTGCGCTTTAAGTGCCTCTATTGGCCAACCTTTGCCCATTTCTTTTGGCAAAACACCTTTTAAGTATTCATCAATTTCCAACTCGTTAATTAAAAGAATTTTGTTGTCGGTAACTTTAAACAACATTGTGCCTGTGTAATCCTTTGAATTAATTCCAATAGTCTGCGAATTATTTAATGTTTTCAAAAGAATAGATTTTTCAAAACTATACTCACCAAAAACAATTTTTTGACCTTTAAGTGAAACATCGTAGACACCGGCAGGCATTTTTTTGTTGCTAGGTCCAGAAGTGAGTTCGCAACTATCGTTAAGCTCTACTTTTATTGTTTTGTCCGTAGAAAATAAACCAACCCTTACATTTTGAGCGCAAAGTATACTAATTGCGCAAAAAAACGAGAATATAATTATTAACCCGGATTTTGCAATAAGGTTTTGTAAATATTGGATTAATGTTTTCTTTGCCATCTTATTTTGCACTTCCAAAACGCTCCGCGTAAGAAAATTCACAACCGCAATACTTTTGAATATAAAGCCCAAGAGAGCGCGCGTAATTTTTACCTTCATAAAACGCTGGCCGGAAATCTTTGTAGTAAAACTCAACATCATTTTCACTAGCAGCACAATTTGCCGCCTCTATTATCAAATCATGTTTTTGATACGGGCTTACAAGTAATGTGGTACTAAAATAATCAAAACCAAGCTGGCGCGCTTTTTGCGCTGTTTTATTTAAACGAAATTTATAACATGCAAAACATCTATTTTCACAACCAAGCACGAAACTTTTCCAATTCTCGTAACTTTGCTCTTTCTCGTAAATAACTGAAAAGTTTTGTGCTTTTGAGAACGCTTTGAGAGCACCCTTGCGGCTTTGATACTCTTGAGATGGGTAAATGTTTGGGTTAAACCAATATCCATTAAATTCACATTGGCCTTGCACCATAGTTAAAACACCGCTAAAACAGGGTGCGCAACACTGGTGAAATAACACTTTTTTCATTTAGAGTAGTTTTTCCTGCGAATTTTGCGGTGGGTTTAAACCAAGGTGTTTGTAAGCATTTGAGGTAACAACTCTACCCCTGGGAGTTCTTGCAAGGAAACCAGCTTTTATTAGATATGGTTCGTAAACATCAGTTACTGTGTCTACCTCTTCAGATACAGACACGGCAATGGTATCAACTCCAACAGGGCCGCCTGAAAACTTTTCAATTATTGCTTTTAATATGCGCCTGTCCATAAGGTCTAAACCAGCCGAGTCAACCTCTAAGCACTCAAGAGATGTTGCAGCAAGCTCTTGTGTAATTAGACCATTATTTTTCACCTCGGCAAAGTCGCGCACACGTTTTAACAAACGGTTTGCAATTCTTGGCGTGCCTCTTGAGCGCTTTGCAATTTCCGTAATTCCGCCACCTTGAATTTCAACTTTTAAAATACTGGCAGACCTTTTAATAATTGTGGCAAGCTCAGTATCGCTGTAAAACTCTAAATGGCTTACTATGCCAAAGCGGTCGCGCAATGGGCTTGAAAGCAAACCCGCCCTTGTTGTTGCACCAACTAAGGTAAACCTTGGAACTGGCAGTTTAATTGTTTTTGCCGATGGGCCTTGCCCGATTATTATGTCTAACTCAAAATCTTCCATGGCAGGGTATAAGGCCTCTTCTACTAGGTGGTTCATTCTGTGAATTTCATCTATAAAAAAAATATCACCTTCGCAGAGGTTTGTAAGAATTGCGGCAAGATCGCCAACACGCTCAAGCACTGGCCCAGATGTTGAACGCAGGTTTGAACCCATTTCCCGGGATATAATGTTTGCGAGGGTTGTTTTACCAAGGCCGGGAGGTGCATAAAAAAGACAATGATCAAGTGCCTGCCCCCTTTTTTTTGCAGCATCAATAAAAACTTTTAAGTTTGCTTTTAATTTATCTTGTCCAATAAACTCTTCAAGAGTTTGCGGGCGCAAAGAGTTTTCAAAATTTTTCTCTTCAATATCTATTGGTTCTTGGTTGATTATTTCATTTTCCATAGTTTTATAAGTTTTTAAGCGATAATTTTATTAGTTGTGCGGCAGTTAAATCTTTTGTAGTACTTTGCGTCATAAGTTTTTCAAGCACATCTCTTGATGCGGCCTCGCGGTATCCAAGCGCCACAAGCCCTGCCAGGGCCTCTGCCATAGGCCCACCTAAAAATGAATCTTCCCACTTTTCTTTTCCGCTGTAATTAAATTCGCCTATTTTATCTTTCAGCGCCGCTATAATTTTTTCAGCAGTTTTTTTTGTAAAACCAAAAACACTGCAAAGCATATTTACATCTTTGCGCACCACAGCTCTTTTAAAATCTGGCAGCGACTTAATAACTTTATCAAAATAATCTAACGCTTTTTTTGCGCCTGCACCAGGAACTTCTTCTTTTAGCAGCAAAAAAATACCGCGTTCTTCATCTGATGTAAAGCCGTATAGCTTTGTAGTGCCTGAATACATTGCAACCGATTCTACAACGAACAACTTAACTTCATGACCAACTGGCCCGAGCTTTTGCGAAACAGAAATAGGAACTAACAGTTCATAACCCACACCTGCGGCTTCAAGAACCACTTTGTCCAAACTTTTTTCCTCAATAATACCGTGTATATGATTTAACATTTTATTGCCTGTGAAGTGTTTAAGTGACAAATAGCCATTGCAAGCGCGTCTGCCGCGTCATCTGGTTTTGGAATTTGAGGCAAACCAAGCACAAGTTTAACCATATGCTGCATCTGGTTTTTATCTGCTGCCCCATATCCGGTAAGCGCAATTTTTATGTGTTTTGGATTGTACTCAAAAACAGGAACATTATGTTCTGCCGCGGCAAGCAAAATAACCCCTCGCGACTGCGCTACTGCGGCAACTGTTCTTGCCTGTTTTGAAAAAAACAACTCCTCTATAGCAATTACTTCCGGCTTATTTTTTTCTATTATATTGCACAGAGTTGTGTGAATTTCTTTAAGCCTTTGAGGTAATTTTTGCGATGGACTTGTAACAACACAACCGTAATCAAGCATTGACATTAATCCGCGGGGCGATTTTGAAACAACACCCCAGCCGGTCATGCTTAGGCCTGGGTCTACTCCAAGTACTATCATAGGCACTCATCACTTCTTATTTTCAATTGCTTCCAACTCTTCTTTTGTTATGTCAAAATTTGAGAAAACATTTTTTACATCTTCATGTTCTTCAAGGTTTTCCATAAGATTAAGCATATTTTTTGCATCTTTTCCGGTTACTTTAACATAGGTTTGTGGTAGCATAGATAACTCTGAAATGCTAATAGCGATGCCGGATTTTTCAACACCAGCTTTTACTTTTTCAAAATCTTGCGGGCTGGTAAAAATTTCATAAACTTCCGGATCATCGGTTGCGAAATCGTCTGCTCCAAGCTCTAAAGCGAGTGTCATAAGTTTTTCTTCATCTGCTTTATCTTTTTCAATAGATATATAACCCTTTTGAGAAAACATCCATCCTACACAACCATTTTCACCAAGGTTTCCGTTACTCTCTGAAAACATATTTCTTATTTCTGAAGCTGTACGGTTTTTATTATCAGTTGTTACTTCAACCATTATCGCAACACCGCCTGGCCCGTATCCTTCATACATTATTTCTTCATAGATAACACCAGGAATTTCCCCGGTGCCCCTTTGAATGGCCTTTTTTACATTGTCCGCAGGCATATTGGCTTCTTTTGCCAAATCAACAACCTTTCTTAGACGCGCATTATTCTCTATGCTTCCACCGCCAGAGCGGGCGGCCACAGAAATTTCTCTGATTATCCTTGTAAAAACCTTCCCGCGTTTTGCATCAATTATTGCTTTTTTGTGTTTTATTCCTGACCATTTTGAATGTCCTGACATCTTTGCTCCCTTTACTCACTTTTTATATAAATTTTATTTACTCATTTGATAAAATTATTTTTTAAGCTTCTATGTTTTGCGTTATTTATATATAATTATACCGCCTAAGTCAAAGTGAGCTAAAAGTATTATTATGAAATAATTATTTGACTTAAACATAAGTTTTGCAAAACCAAATTAACTACTTCCCATTGCCATTTGCGTTTTTAAGCATCTGCCTTATCCTATCTGCTTTTTCAACTGCATCTTTATTATTCGGGTTTGTTTTTACAACATTTTCTATTTCTTTTAGTGCTTCTTGAAAGTTGCCAATTTTTGCAAGAGCAACTGATAGGTTTGTTCTTGCAAGTTCGTTTGAAACATCCTTTGAAAGAAGTAATTTATATTGGCTAATTGCCTCTGAAACTTTACCCAATGTATAGTATATATTTGCAAGATAAAAACGCACTTTTAAACTTTCAGGAGAAGCACTTAAAAACTCCTCACACATTATTTTTGCCTGATCCCAATGTCCCAAATTAACGGCCTCTTCAATTTTCTTTATTTTTATGGCTCTGCTAATTGTTTCTTTGTCAGTCATACCTGCCTTTGCAAGCACACTTGAATAACTTGCCGATAACTGCTCATCATCCGGGTATTTGTTAATTAGTTCTTTTAGTGTTTCTGCAGCCTCTTTGTTGCGGCCCTGCCGTGTTAAAAAAACAGAGAGGTTTTGCAACGCCTGCTTTGAGCCATCAGAAATCAATGCATACTGTTTATACAGTTCAACACCAGCACTTTCATAAACTGGTGAAGAAATAAATATGCCGCCAAGAGCATTATAACCCTCAAAAAGCATTGGGTTTATACGCAAAGCGCTTGTATAGGCATTCATCGCTTCTTTGTCTTTGCCCTGTTGTTTAAACACTATTCCTTCATTGTAATATATTTCATCGTATCCAGCGTTTGCATTTAATGAGGCATTATACATTCCAAGTGCTTTTTCTTTTAAGCCAAGCATTGCATAAGTGTTTGCAAGCTCATAATTATTGTTTACATCAGTTTTTTGATACGAGTATGCTTTTTCAAGCAATGGCAGTGCCTGAGCAAAAGCGCCCCTTTGTGAGAACTGATAACCCTGAAAATAATTTATTTCACCAATAAAACCAGAAGCAAAGCGCAGCAATAATGATACGCAAAGAACTATAAAAATAATCAGCATAACTTTTTGCCAATTTTTATTTGTTTTCTCTTTTTTAAAATTCTCGGCTTTTGTTATTGAAGTTAAAAGCCCTGCATTCCACCAATAAAGAAACGCTGGCACGGCAAAATGTAGCGACACATTGAGCATATTATCTGCAAGCATACCAGCAAGAGATGAAAGAAGACCGATTGCAACAAATTTTTTCTGGCCTTGAGTATTTTTGATTATTGAAATACCAAACGAAAATAATGCAACAAGAAACCACAAATAAACCCCAAGCCCCAGAAAACCACTTTGCGATAAAATTTCTAAAAATTCATTGTGCGCGTTGTTTGCGTGTGTTCTAAATGTTTTATAGGCATCAATAAATAGATGTCTGCCCTGATAATATGGAAAGAAAAGCTCGAAACACCCAAAACCAACACCTAAAACAGGTTTTTCAACTGCCATGTTCCACGCACACGACCAAATAAGCTGACGCTGTGTTATGGAACCGTAATACTTGACATGTGAAGTTTTTGCCTCGGTTAAGCGGTCAAATATTGCCGAGCTATAAGCTGGGCCATTTCCCCTTGGCCAGAGAATGCCAACAACCAAAACTAATCCGAAAAACACTATTAGAAATTTTAGGTTCTTTTTGAACACTTCCCTTTCAAAGTAAATTAAAAGCATTACAAGTGTCACCATTGAAACCGCAAAACCAATCCAAGAAGAACGGGTAAGCGTACACAAAAGAGCACCTAAATAAATAATAGACAAAAGTAAATAAATAAGTTTGTTTGAGGTATCTTTTGATTTAAATATGTTTACAACCGCTATAGGTAAAACTAAAACGAGATACGATGAGAAGAAATTAGGGTTACCAAATGTAGAAACACACCGGTTACCAAATGGATTTAGCGTTTGAGACCAGAAAAGCTCTATGCCAAAATACTGCAGTATTCCATAGACAGATGCAAAAAATGCAACAAGAAAAACTGTGTTTTGTAAAAAATTTCGGTTTTTATCGGTTACAAAGTGCCTGGCCGCATAATAAACCAGAAACATATTTGAAAAAATAAATATCCAACGTTTAAGACCTTCATTTAATACCGATAAACCAATATTCGGCTGAGAATAATTGCAAATTAAAGAAACAAGCCAGCTTAAACTGATAACCGAGAAAAAAGTAATAAATGGCAGGTCAACGGGTGTTTTTTGAAACTCAAGATTGTTTTTTTTGATAGCTTCACTGGCACGCAAGGCCCACAACAAAAGCACTATAGCTTCCAGTAAAATTATCTGAAAGTAATAGGGGTTGCGCGTTAATGCAGTAAAAAAAATAAGCGGAGGAACTGCAATTAAAGCAAAAAGTAGTGCAGAGTATATTGCCTGCATTTTAATCACTTAAGCCCAAAAACCTTTTTTACATCCGGGTCATCGGGGTTAGCTTTCCTTAACTCTTCCCATAGCGCGCGGGCGCTGGCCATATCACCTGAGTTTGCATAAAGTATTGCCAAATTTTTTGTTATGTTTAAATGTCCGGGCACAAGTTCAAGGCCCTTTTTGTAATACTCTTTTGCTTTTGGTGCATTACCTGTACCAAACATTAAATTACCTAAATACATATAAGTTTCGGCATACTCTGCCAACCTTCTTTTGCTCCAGTTTTCTACCCATGCGTTGTGTGGCGGAGCTTTTAATTTTTCAGGGTAGTTTATGTGCTCAAGATATGCTTCTTCGGCTTTTTTGACATCACCAAGCTGCAAGTAGATATAAGCAATTCTGTAATAATTCACAGAGAATATCGGGTCTATTTCTTTATAACGATTTAATTCGTAAAGTGCTTTATTGTAAAGCTCTTTAAGTTTATTTTGATGTTCCTGCATTGCAACGGTATCCCCTTTTGCGCGAGCTTCTTCTACCCTTCGTTTTTCGTCTTCGGCCCACTTAATATAAATTAACCCTGCCTGATGGCGCGACTGCACATAGTTTGGCGCAAGTTTCCAGACATCTTCGTACTTTTTAATGGCGTTGTTGCCGTCTTCTGCGACCCAGCGGTCGTTATAGACATTGCCCATAAAGTAGTGTGCCATAATAAAAGATGGGTTTTCCTTTACCACTGTACTATAACTTGCCAAAGCTTTGTCCCACTGGCCTTGTTTTGAGTAGAAAATACCAAGGTTATGTTTCATATCTGCGTCAAAATAACCGTAAAATATCTTAACAAAAAAAGCCACTGCTATAATTATAATTATCTGAACAACCCTGCGGGCAGAAAGAGGTAGAAGAGTTTTTGGGTTTGGCGACGGTGGCGGTGTTTTAGCACTTAGAGGATTGTGAATACACAAACTGCCAATGATGCCTATTAACAACCACAAGAAAATGCCCGATGAAACAAAACGCAAAGAAACACACACCATATTATGCGAAAGCTGTGCTATTAAAGAAGAAAGAATACCAAGCTGATAATATGCCCGGATATCTAAATATTTTTTTAGCGGGTCCTGTTCGCTGAAAGCTCTGAGGTTTTTAAAAGATATAAAAAGAAATGTTCCAAGCAGCCAAAGGAAAATACCAAAACCAATGTAGCCCTCATCATACCAAACCTCAAGGTACTCATCCTCTGGGTGGTCGCTTTCAGTGTTATGCTTGGCTTCTATAAAGAATATCTGAGGCCTTCTAAAGGCAGGATAAGTAACATAATAAGAGCCGATCCCCGTGCCAATCCATGGGTTTGTATTTATCATTTCCCATGTAGAAATCCATGTAAAAATTCTAAATGAACCACTGTCAGTGCGTTCTCTTAGGTTTTCCTTTATACCAAAATAGGCTACAGCCATTGAAACAATCATAGCTCCTATAATTACATACTTCAGCCATTTCTTTTTTGTCCTTAAGAAAAAAATAACCAATAAAAACGCAAAAGCAACAAGGCCTACGGCAAAACCAAGCCATGCACCCTTTGAGCCGGTTTGTACAACGCAAAAAGCCGTCATAAACCATAAAAATAAATATATGGGCTGGCGTCTTCTAAAGAACATAGCAAGAATTATCGGACTCATAACTACGAGGAAGTCGCCAAAAAAGTTTGGGTTTCCAAATGTTGAAAATATTCTAGTGCCAAATGCCATACGCCAAACAAACGGGTCAAGACCTTTTTCAAGCCCTGCAAAATATTTTGCATCCAAATACTGAATAATGCCGTAAAATGTGGCAACAAATGTTGCCCAAAATAAAACCTTAAACAAAATCGAAAACTTCTGGTCGCTGTCAAACTCCTTTATTACAATCAAGGCAATAAAAATGTAAATAATACGCTTCACAAGCTCATTCCAGCTTGCGTAAAAGAAATACGAGTGCGAAAAAGAAAACACCCCTGAAAGCAAGAAAGCAACCAAAGGCAATATAATTATAAGGTTCTTATTTACAAACTCCAAAAAATCTTCTTCAAGCAGTTTTATCATCCACACACCTATAAAAATAGTACCAAGAATTTGTACTAGTGTTATTTTAATTTGGGCCGAATCGTATGTACGAAGGTAAAACGCGATTGACACCAAAAAATAAAAAAAAGGCAAACCCCACGCGAGAACTTTTTCACTAACCAACCTAATTAAAGCTGAAATTTTTTCTTCCGCGATAGCCATCTTAATTGCTCCGTTAATAAATTATTTTATTTTTAGTTTGCGCGATATACTTTCTATCTTTTAGCGCATCTATGTTTTCTTTTCCAAAATTGAACGATAATGCTAAGCGGTGAGTTTGCCCCAAATCGCCATTACTAAGCCATGCGTAATCAAAACTAACTTGCCCAATATATACACCAAAACCGGCGCTTAGGCCGTTTATACCGTCTATTTTGTTATTGTTAAGCAAGTATCTGTAACCACCGCGCAGCCAAAACGCATCATCTGCCTTAATTTCTAAGGAAACCTTTGCCTCGTTATTTCCATCAATGCACATTGCACTGCCTGCCGAAAGCCACATTGGCTCATCTACCTGTGAAGCATAGTTTAAGTATAGGGTTGAGGGCAAATCAAAGCCCTTAAGCGCCGGGCCAATATCACTAAAGCCAAAATTAAGTTGAGAGTTTGTATTTTTGGGGTAATAAAATAAAGAACCGCTAAGTGATGTGCCACATGTTGAATTTGAATCTATAACTTCATTAATACCCTTTAGTGCAAAACCAAAGCTAAACTCACTTGATGTTGCATATCCGTATGCTGCCTGCACATAGGCATCATAAAAATCAAAAGATGAAAGTTCTTTATAATTGCTTGCAGCTGTCGGGTCATAAACAACTTTAGTAAGCCCCTGAGTACTAAGATGCGCAAGGCTAAGAGAGTAACCAGAATTTTTACCAAAATAATTGGAAAAACTAAAAATACCAAAACCAAGTTCTTGCGCCAACATAGAGTAATCGGCACTGATTTTTATTTTTTTTTGCCATGGCAAGAATGCAGGGCTGGAAAATGGCAAAACATTAGAAACATAATAATCCATGCCTGCAAGCGCAGCGGAACGGGTATTACTTGGAAGCTTAAGGAATGAAAAAACAGTCGTACCACTTGTGGCGCCGTAAGCGCTTAACGCAGTAGAAACGAGAAATACAACTAAGATTATTTTTTTAACCCGCATTTTGCAATAGGTTTGTACGGTGTTGGACCCCGAAGGGGAAGAACCGAGACGAAAGAGACGGAGACAGTTTTGACGCAAAAACCGCAGATAATGGTGATTCCATTGGCAAGGGTTTTGCGGAAAAAAATGTCCCGTATCTTTTGACGAATTCCAAATTTTATTGCAAAATTCAGGTTTAATCAAGGTTTCCCCAAGGTAAATTAACCAAAGCCAAGGAAGGGATTTGAACCCTCGACCTGCAGTTTACGAAACTGCTGCTCTAGCCAGCTGAGCTACCTTGGCAAAAAAAATATGGGCAATGCAGGGCTCGAACCTGCGGCCCCTTCCTTGTAAGGGAAGTGCTCTTCCGCTGAGCTAATTGCCCGTACTATCTTTTTGGGTTTTTGATTATACAAATTAGGAATGTTTTTTCAAAGTTCTTTTGAAAATATAATCAACATTTGCAAGGTGTTTTTCAAGCGAAAAACACTTTTTTATTTCATCTTTTGTTAGTAGCTTTGTTATTTGTGTGTCGCTTGCAACCACATCGGCCAAGGATTTTTTTGACTCTCTTGCCTCAAAAGCCGCTCGTTGCATTATTTTATACGCATCTTCCCTGCTTTTGCCTTTATCTACAATTGCAAGCAAAAGTGCCCCTGAAAAAATAGTGTCTTCAGATTTTTTTAGATTTGAAAGCATGTTCTGCGGATACACTCTTAAGTCGGAAAGCATATAATTTGTTCTATACAACATATAATCAAGAGCTATTGCGGCATCTGGCAAGATAATCCTTTCTGCCGATGAATGGCTTATGTCTCTTTCATGCCAAAGCGCTATATTTTCAAGACCTGTTGCAACATAGCCTCTCAGCAGGCGTGCCAAACCGCAGATGTTTTCTGAAATTATCGGGTTACGCTTGTGCGGCATTGCGGACGATCCTTTCTGACCTTCACTAAATGGCTCTTCAGCCTCAAGCACTTCGGTTCTTTGTAAGTGGCGAATTTCAAGTGCAATCCTTTCAAGCAAACTGCCAACAATGGCTATACGGCAAAGGTAAACAGCATGCCTGTCGCGCGGAACAATCTGTGTAGAAACTGGTTCTGCCTTTAAGCCCATTTTTTTGCAAACATACTCTTCAACTTTTGGATTTAAGTGAGCAAATGTTCCAACAGCGCCGGAAATTTTACCATAAGATACATAATCTTTTGTTGTTTCTATAATTGAACGCGCCCTGAGCATTTGTGAGTACCAACCAAGTACCTTTAAACCAAAAGTTGTTGGTTCTGCGTGTACGCCGTGCGTTCTGCCCATTGTAGGAGTAAATTTATATTTGATTGCAAGTTTTTTTGTTGTGGCCGTTAAAGCGTCAATTCCTTTCAGTAAAAGGTCGCAGCTCTTTGCAAGTTGCACCCCAAGTGCCGTGTCAAGCACATCAGAAGAAGTCATGCCAAGGTGCAAAAACCTCGCCTTTGGCCCAACACTTTGCGCTATTTGAGTAAGAAAAGAAATAACATCGTGTTTAACGGTTTTTTCAATTTCGGCAATTTTGTTTACATCTATTTTTGCCTTGCGACGAATTTCTTTTACGACACTCATCGGCACAATAGAATCTTTTGCCATTGCCTCTGCCGCAAGCAGTTCAACTTCAAGCATAATTTTAAATCTGTTTTCATCTGACCAAATGGCGGACATTTCAGGCCTGCTGTAGCGGGGAATCATTTATCCTCCAGAATAATTTTTATAGCTTTTGGGTATAAATCATGTTCTACTTTTAAAACTCTTTGCGCCAATGTCTGCGGCGTGTCATTTACAAGCACCGGCACTTCAATTTGTGCTACTATTTTGCCGTGATCGTAGTGTTCATCTACCAAATGCACAGTTGCGCCACTTTTGCTTTCTTTTGCCGCAATTACCGCCTCATGCACAAGGCGGCCATGCATTCCTTTGCCTCCGAACTTAGGCAAGAGGGCCGGGTGAATATTTAAAATTTTGCCTTTAAACACATTTATTAAATTTGTTTCAATTTTTTGCATAAAGCCGGCAAGACACACTAAATCAACTTTATACTTCATCAGTTCCTGTAAAATGGCATCAGAAAACTCAAGAGAAGTTGTAAACTTTTTCCTGTCTACAAAAACTCCGGCTATGTTATTGTTTTTTGCTCTTTGTAATGCATAAGCATCGGATTTATTTGATATTACAACATAAACCTGAGCAATGTCTTTTAAAACTCCATTTTTACAAGCTTCTATTATTGCCTCTAAATTACTGCCGCCACCGGAGACAAGCACACCTATTCTTTTCATTATTTTTTATAAAAGCTCCACGCTTTTTTTGCCGGAGACAACTTTCCCAATTATCTTTGAACCTTTTAAATATTTGCAAACTTGTGCAGCTTTATCAGCTTTTACAATTACAACCATACCAATTCCCATATTGAGCGTACGGTAAATATCTTTTTGCGGCACATTGCCTTTCTGCTCTACAAGTTTAAATATTGCCGGTACTTTCCATGATTTTTTATCTATTACAACTTTACAATTTTGTGGAAGTATTCTTTCTATTTTATCGTAAAAGCTGCCGCCGGTTATATGCGCAATTCCACTTACTGTTTTGGCACCGCCAAACTTGCTAAGCAAACCAAGAATTTCTTTTACATATATTTTTGTTGGAGCAAATAAAGCTTTGGAGTGTTTTTTTAACTCGGCTTCCGAAAATACTTTTCTTATTAAAGAATATCCATTAGAGTGCGGTCCTGATGAAGGCATCCCAAGCAGCACATCACCCGGTTTTATGTTTTTACCGCTTATCTCTTTGCCTTTTTCCACAACACCAACACAAAAGCCGGCAAGGTCGTACTCGCCATCTTTGTAAAAACCAGGCATTTCGGCTGTTTCACCACCGATTAGCGCGCAAGCTGAAATATCACAACCCTTTTTTATACCTAAAATAACCTGCTCGCTAAGGTTTACATCAAGCTTACCGCAGGCAAAATAATCAAGAAAAAATAATGGTTTTGCACCAACACAAATAATATCATTAACATTCATTGCCACAAGGTCAATACCAACTGTATTATGTTTGTTAAGCAAAAATGCAATTTTAAGTTTTGTTCCAACGCCGTCAGTTGAACTGACAAGGTTGTACTTTGTTTTCTCAAGCGGAAACAAACCGCCAAAGCCGCCAATTTTCGGGAGTTTCTTTTTAATTCTTTTCACAAGTTCGTTGCCGGCATCAATATTTACACCAGATTGTTTGTAGGTTATCTGCATTTTTTCCTCAAATAAAATTATTTTCTACTTCCGGGTTTTATAGGTGTGTTACCAGCTTTGCACATAGGACAATCTTCCGCCTTGTAACTTTTTACATCTAAACTTAGCAAAGATACTAACGGCACTCCAAAATTAACCTTGCCGCCGCTACGGTCAACCAAAGAGGCACAGCATACAACAATACCGCCAAGCCCAGAAACAACTTCAATAACTTCTCTTGTGGAAAGACCTGTTGTAACTACATCTTCTACTACAAGAACTCTCTCGTCTTTTGCAATAGAAAAACCACGCCTCAAAACAAGTTTACCTTCCACTCGCTCGCAAAATATGGCTCTTTTATTTAATGCTCTGCCCATCTCTTGACCTATTACAATGCCTCCAAGCGCAGGAGAGATAACCAAGTCAATATCTTCTTTTATTGCCGCTTTAATTTTTTGCGCGATGCCTTGCGCAAGCACAGAGGCATCAGCCGGGTGCTGGAGTATTAAAGCCGATTGAAAATAAGTATCTGAATGCAAACCACTAGAAAGTAAAAAATGCCCGGAAAGTAGTGCGTTTTTTTCTTCAAATAATTTTTTAACTTTTATAGCGTCCACTTATTCCCCCAATTCTTTTGCAATTTTTTCTGCGGCAAAAGCAGGGTTTTGAGCTTCTATTATTGGCCTGCCAACAACTATAAAATCTGCACCGGCACTAATTGCCGCCGATGGCGTTGCAACTCTTACTTGATCATCTTTTTTGTCGTCTGAAAATCTAATACCCGGTGTAACCACTTCAAAAGTTTTGCCGCAACAATTTTTTATTGCCGCAATCTCAAGCGGTGACGCTATTACGCCATCTACACCCGCACTCTTTGCAAGGCAAGCCCTTGCAATAACTTCTTGAGGGTCACTTGCCTGACTTGTAAGCACGGTTACTGCCCAAAGCTTTGGCCTGCCCTCAACTGATGCGGCCTCTTTTAGCATATCAATCCCGCCACAAGAGTGCAGTGTTAAACTATAAACCCCAAGCTCTTTTGCCGATTGAACCGAACGGCGAACCGTCGCAGGAATATCGTGAAACTTAAGATCTAAAAATACTTTTTTATTTAACGAGTGAATCCCATCAATTATTTTATGTCCTGAGTTTAAAAATAAAATCGGACCAACTTTAAAAACATCTACAAAATTAGAGAGTTCTTTAACCATTGCTATGACCTTGTCGTATTCATAAATATCAAGAGCCACAATCAGCTTTTTCATACTTTTACCTGCCCAATTATCTCTTTTACAGAACGAATTTTATTTATTTTTAAATATGTCTCAATTCCGTCTGAAATATCTGCGGCGGCGCTTGGGTTTATAAAAGTTGCACTACCAACACAGACAGCACTCGCACCCGCAAGCATAAACTCTATGGCATCTTCACCGCTCATTATTCCACCGCCGCCAATTATTGGAGCATGAGTTTCCTTATAAACTTCCCAAACCGCCCGTATGGCAAGTGGTTTAATTGCAGGGCCCGATAATCCGCCTGTAATTGTTGATAGTTTTGGCTTGCGGGTTTTAATATCAATTGCCATGGCCGGGAATGTATTTACAAGCGATATTACGCTTGCACCCGCATTCATTGCGTTTGCGGCAACTCCAGCAATATCTGAAAGCTGTGGAGAAAGTTTTACAATAATTGGCACGCAAGATAACTTAGCGCACTTACGCACAATCTCTCGCACCAAATTTTCATCTTGGCATATAATCTTTTTTTTGAGATTCGGGCATGATAGGTTTAACTCTATTGCGGAAAGCCAGCTTATGCGTTTTAGGCGCGATACAATTTCAACATAATCATTTGCACTTTTGCCGGCAACACTTACAATTACCGGAATCCTTAGTTTTTTTAGCTCCGGCAATTTTTCTGAAATAAACTTATCTATGCCAATATTTTGAAGACCTATCGTATTTAAAAGACCACTTGTGCATTCAGCTATGCGTGGCAGCGGGTTGCCTTCCCTTGGTTCAAGCGTAACCGTCTTAGTTATTATGCCACCAAGTTTTTTGTAGTCAAGCAGATCACTCAGCTCACTTCCGTAACCGAAAGTTCCTGATGCAACTAAAACTGGCCCTTTTAATTTAACTGTTCCAACATTTATCATCTTAATTTAGCAACCTTTTTGTGTTTCTGATACTATCTGTGGATATAATTATCAATATAATCCTTGGATTATACTGCTAATTTCAAACACCGGGCCGTCGGCGCAAACGCGCTTGTACTCGCCATTTATTTTAACTACGCACCCTTGGCAAACACCAGTACCACAGGCCATTTTTTCTTCAAGTGAGGCATACCCGTTTACTCTATTTTTTTTGCAAATTTCTGCAACTTTACTAATCATGGCATTGGGTCCACAAGTAAACACAATTGGGTTTTTATAATCGGTTAACATTTCCATAAATATGTCCGTCACAAAACCTTTTGTTCCAACCGAGCCATTTTCTGTAGCTACAAACACTTCACATCCAATTTTTTTAAAGAAATCAATTTGTATTATATCTTTTGCCGTTTTTGTTCCATAAAAAACTATGCTTTTTGTTTTAAGTTTTGAGGCAAGAAAAGAAAGTGACGCAACCCCAGTGCCGCCAGCTACAAGTATTGGAGTTTTGCCTTTCATATTGGAAAATAAATAAGCATTGCCAAGCGGGCCAAGCACACTAAGTTTTTGACCCACTTTAAGTTCTGCGAGAGAATTTGTGCCAGCACCAACAATTCTGTAGATAAACTCTACTGCTCCATCATTTGCAAGCGAAACGCTTAATGGCCGGCGTAAAAAAACCCCGGGCACTTTTATCTGACAAAATTGTCCGGGAAGACATTGCCGGGATAACTCTTTTGCATCAAAAACTATTTTCCAATATCCCTGAGCGATACAGCTATTGCGCCGTATGGTTAATAAATAATCCCTTCTTTGTGTGACCAGACTATCTTACCCCCAACTATAGTGTATGCGGCAACTCCCTTTAATTTTTTGCCCAAATAAGGGGAGTTGGAACTTTTTGATATAAAGCTGTTTGCGATAAAAACCTTTGAAGGGTCGATTATTGTTATATCAGCCCTTTTACCTTTAGATAATGAACCCCTATCAGTTAAAGCAAATATCTTTGCCGGGTTAGCTGTGAACTTTGCAATTAATTGTTTTAACGAAAGTATTTTTTTATCAACAAGGTACATTAACGACAACGAAAGCATTGTTTCTAATCCTATTATTCCAAAAGGCGCAATGTCAAACTCGCGGCTTTTTTCTTCCCGGCTATGTGGCGCGTGGTCTGAAGCTATACAATCAATTGTGCCATCTGCAAGCCCTGCCTTAATTGCCACTACATCTGCCGCGGTACGAAGCGGCGGGTTCATTTTTGTACTTGTGCTATAACCTTTTACGGCTTCATCTGTTAAAGAAAAATAATGAGGGCATGTTTCTGCCGTAACATTTATTTTTTTCTTTTTTGCCTGCCGAACAATGTCAACAGAGCCGGCGGTAGATATGTGAGCCACATGCAAATACCCACCTGTAAGTTGAGCAAGCATAACATCGCGGCTGACCATTATCTCTTCGGCCTGAGGCGGTATGCCGCGCAAGCCAAGCAACGTTGATGTGAAACCCTCATTCATCACGCCATTCTTTGCCAAATTTTTATCTTCACAATGAGCAATTACCGGTAAGTTAAACATTTTTGCGTATTCAAGCGCCCTGCGCATAACAAGTGAGTTTGAAACCGGGCTGCCATCATCTGAAATTGCAACAACACCGGCCTTTTTTAGAACACCTATTTCGGCAAGTTCTTCGCCGGCAGAACCGCGCGTTATACAACCAATCGGATGAACATTTACAAGCCCTTCTTTTTGAGCTTTTAATAAAATAAACTCAACCGCGGGTGCATTATCAAGCGCCGGCTTTGTGTTTGGCATACAAAGAACTGTCGTAAAACCGCCCTTTGCCGCCGCACAAGTACCGGTCGCGATTGTTTCTGCTTCTTCCCTGCCGGGTTCCCTTAAATGCGTGTGAACATCTATTAATCCAGGCGCAACTATAAGGTTTGTAGCATCTATTATTTTATCTGCAATAACTTTTATGTTTTTTGCAACCGCGACTATTTTGCCGTCTTCAATTAACACATCGGCTTGTTTGTCAAAGTTGTTTGCCGGGTCTATTACGCGGCCACCTTTTATTAGTGTCTTCATTGTGCCGCCTCCAAAACTGATGCCTTGCCATTTTGTTTTTTGCTTCCAAGCAGGTATAAAATTGCCATACGCACCGCTATGCCGTTTGTCACCTGTTCCCTTATTACTGCATTTGGGCTATCTGCGACTTCTGAGGAAATTTCTATGCCTCTATTCATTGGGCCAGGGTGCATTATAAGCACATCGGGCTTTGCCATACGCAAGCGTTGGGCATTCATTTGGTAAAGTTCAACATACTCGTGTATTGACGGGAACATATTTTCCTGCTGACGCTCAAGCTGTATTCTTAAAATGTTTACTACATCAACACCTTCCAATGCTTCATCTATGTTGTAGAACACTTTTACTCCAAGCTTTTCTATACCTTTTGGGATAAGTGTCGGTGGGCCTGCTACACTCACTTTTGCCCCAAGCTTAGTGAGTGCCCAAATATTTGACTTTGCCACTCTACTGTGCAAAATATCACCCACCAGTAGTACAGTCAAGCCCTCAATTTTATTTTTTTTATCACGCATTGTGTAAGCATCAAGTAACCCTTGAGAAGGGTGTTCGTGAAAACCGTCACCGGCATTTATTATTGAAGCGTTTAGGTTTTTGGCAAGTATCGCAGGCGCACCCGCCAAATTGTGCCTGATTATTATTATATCGGCCTTCATTGCCTCCATAGTTTTGCCCGTATCTATAAGGCTTTCCCCTTTTACTACGCTTGATGAGGATACAGCTATGCTTACAACATCGGCTGAGAGGCGTTTTGAGGCGATTTCAAAAGATGTGCGGGTTCTGGTGGATGGTTCGTAAAACAGGTTTACTACAGTTTTACCTCTAAGGGCGGGAACTTTTTTGATGGAACGGGTGAAGAGGTTTTTAAATGGTTTGGCGGTGTTTAAAATTAATTCAATTTCGCTTTTGTCTAAAAATTCAATACCAAGTAAATCTTTGCTTTTTAACCCAGAGATTTTTTCCATTTTAATCCTTTAAAAGAATTACTCTGTCGGCTCCGTCAAGCTCGCTAACTTCAAGCTTAACCTTGTCAGTTGGTTTTGTAACAATTGCCATACCAATAAAGTCGGGTGCTATGGGTAACTCCCTGTTACCTCGATCAACCAATACCGCAAGTGCTATGCTTTTGGGCCTGCCAAAATCCATTATGCCATCAAGCGCGGCACGTACAGTTCTGCCTGTAAAGAGAACATCGTCAACCAGGATTATTTTTTTATCTGAAACCTCAAATGGCAGGTCGGTTTCTTTTATAGCCCGTGTGGCCGATGTTGTGGCAACATCATCACGGTAAAGTGTTGTATCTATAAACCCAAAAGGGATTTTTGTTTTATTTGTGGTATTTAACAACTCAGCGATTCGTTTTGCCAGGTACTTGCCTCTTGTTTGAATACCTACAATCGCCAGCAAGCTTAGGTCTTTGTTTGCTTTTGCAATTTGCACGGCAAGAGCTTTAAGAATTTTTGTAATTTCGGTTTTGCCAGCAATTATTTTTTCCATTTATTTTGTGTTTTGTTCAACAAACTTTGCTATGCCAACTTTTTGTAATTTTG
This sequence comes from Endomicrobiales bacterium, assembly GCA_023228045.1. Taxonomy (NCBI): domain Bacteria; kingdom Pseudomonadati; phylum Elusimicrobiota; class Endomicrobiia; order Endomicrobiales; species Endomicrobiales bacterium. The sequence goes on from JALOBY010000011.1 coordinate 40,691, forward strand.
CATTTTTTTCGTTTACGTTATTGGCCAATTTTTTTCTGTATAAAATAAGCTTTTGCAGAATTTCGTTATCTTTAATGGCAAGTATTTGCGCGGCAAGAATGCCGGCATTTACAGCACCTGCTTTACCTATGGCTACGGTTGCAACCGGAATACCCTGAGGCATTTGAACTATTGAAAACAGCGCGTCTTGTCCGCCAAGCGCTTTGCTTTCAATTGGCAACCCTATTACGGGTTTTAATGTTTTTGAGGCAACCACACCGGGCAACGCCGCAGCCATACCTGCCGCAGCAATAAATACATCAGCACCGGCATTTTCACAATCTTTCACATACTTTATTACTTTATCGGGTGTTCTATGCGCTGAAGCCACAGCTATGCTGTATGCAATGCTTAATTCTTCCAAAATTTTTGTAGTGTTAACAATTATTGGCAGGTCTGAGTCGGAACCAACTACTATTGCAACTTTTATTTTCTTCATATTTTCACCCTTACAGCGCTTTTTTTGCTATGTCTTTTCTGTAATGCATACCTTCAAAACTAATTTTTTCTACTGCTTCATAAACTTTTTTTATAGCACTTTTTATGTTCTCAGCTATGGCCGTTACCCCAAGAACCCTGCCACCTGAGGTTAGCAAAACGCCATTTGCTTCTTTTGTTCCGGCATGAAAGATTAGAATGTCATCTTGTTTTGATGCATTATCAAGGCCATTAATTACCCGGCCTGTTGTGTACTCACCCGGGTAACCAGCGCTTGATAGTACAACACATACTACCGATTTATTATACCAATCTATGTTTATTTTGTCTAATTGATTTTCATTGATTTTCTGGGCTATTTCAACAAAATCTGTTTTTAATAATGGCAATAGTGCCTGTGTTTCCGGGTCGCCAAAACGACAGTTAAACTCAAGAACCGATGGCTCAGAATTATTTATCATCAAGCCAATGTATAAAACACCTTTATAATTTATGCCATCTTTGCGCAAACCGTCAAGCACAGGTTTTATAATTAATCTTTCAGTTTTTTTCTTTAACTCATTTGTGAAAATCGGTGCAGGGCAATACGCCCCCATACCGCCTGTGTTTGGGCCCTGGTCATTGTCAAAAACTCTTTTGTGGTCTTGAGAAGCGGGCATTATAGAGTAGTTTTTGCCATCGGTGAATATTAAAACCGATACCTCTTCCCCATTTAAGAATTCCTCTATTACAATTTCTTTACCTGCTACGCCAAAAGCTTTGCCACTTAAAAACTCTCCTGCAATCTCTTTTGCATTCTTTGAGTTTTCACATATTACAACACCCTTACCGGCGGCAAGGCCGCTCGCTTTTATAACAATTTTGTCGCTTTCCGGAAAACTATCTAAAAAAACTTCCGCATTTTCTATATTTGTAAACACACCATATTTTGCGGTGGGCACTTTATATTTTTGCATAAAGTTTTTTGAAAATGCCTTGCTGCCTTCAAACATTGCCGCAGCTTTATTTGCCCCAAAAACTTTTAAGCCTAAGCTTTCAAAATAATCGGTAAGACCATTTACCAAAGGGACTTCAGGCCCTACAACGGTTAAGCCGATATTGTTTTCCTTCGCAAAATTGCCAAGAGCATAAAAATTGTCGGTTTTTATATCTACGCATTGAGCAATTTTTGCAATACCCGGATTACCTGGAATACAAAAAATTTTATCCACTTTTTTGCTTTGGTTTATTTTCCAGACAAGAGCATGCTCCCTTGCTCCGGAACCTATTACCAACACTTTCATATGAGATCCTTTATTTTGGGTTATGGCTGATTACTTCACCTTGTATTTACCGGTGAAGCATGCTGTGCAGAAGTCATGCGAGGGCATCTTTGTGGCATTTAACAAACCCTCAACGCTAAGATAGTGAAGTGAGTTTACATTAAGATATTTTCTTGTTTCTTCAATTGTTTTTTGTGCCGCTATAAGCTGGTCTTTATCTGGTGTGTCTATTCCGTAGTAGCAAGGCCCTATTATTGGCGGAGAACTTATTGCCAGGTGCACTTGCTTTGCGCCCGCATCACGAATCATTTTTACAAGTTTGCGCATTGTTGTGCCACGCACTATAGAGTCGTCTACAACTACAACACTTTTTCCCTTTAATATATCGCGCACGGGGTTGTACTTTATTTTTGCTCCAAAATCGCGAATATGCTGGCTTGGTTCTATAAATGTTCTGCCTATGTAATGATTTCTTATTAAACCCAACTCAAAAGGAACTCCTGATTCTTTGCTAAAGCCGATGGCAGCACTTTTTGCCGAGTCGGGTACTGGTATGACTATATCGGCTTTAAAACCTTTCGCAAGCCACTCTCTTGCAAGCACCGCGCCTAATTCTCTGCGCACTGTGTGAACACTTTTGCCAAAAATTGTGCTGTCTGGCCTTGAAAAATATATAAACTCAAATATACAAAGTGCTTTTTGCGAAACGGTTTTTGCAAACTTTATTGAATGCAGGCCATCTTTATCAATAACAAGCATTTCGCCCGGCTCAATATCGCGAACATACTTTGCACCAATTAAATCAAAAGCACAGGTTTCCGATGCCACAACCCAGCCGTTGCCAAACTTTCCAAGGCAAAGAGGCCTAAAACCCCAAGGGTCGCGAACCGCCACAAGCTTTTGCGGTGTCATAAAAAGCATTGAGTAAGCACCGCGAACCTTTGTTAAAGCATACTCTATGGCCTTTTCAAATGGTTTGTCGTTTGCGTGAGCAATTAAATGTAACACGACTTCGCTGTCTGATGTGGACTGAAATATAGAACCCTTTGCTTCAAGCTTAACTCTCCATTCATCGGCATTTACAAGGTTGCCGTTATGAGCAAGGGCAAGTTGGCCTTTTGCATATTTAATCAAAAGCGGTTGGCCGTTTTTTATTGAACTAACTCCAGTGGTGGAATAACGCACATGGCCTATTGCCATTCTTCCACGTAACTTTCCAAGATTGTCGGCATTAAAAATAGCCGCAACCTCTCCCATTTGCACCTCGGAGCTTATGCTTTCGCCATCACTTACAGCTATACCGGCACTTTCCTGTCCGCGATGCTGAATTGCATAAAGGCCAAGATAGGCTATTTTTGATGCTTCTGGATGGTTAAATACGCCAAATATTCCGCACATAGAGTTTTTGTTATTACTTAAATTTTCACTAATTGCAACCACGCGGCTAAGTATTATTTTACATAATTTACGGCATTTATGAAAATTTGCAAGCCATCGCCATGCCCGCCTTTGGCACCAACGCCTTTTCTGGAAGGGTGCTGAATTTTCCAAATGTATCTTTCAGGGTGAGGCATAAGGCCAAAAACATTGCCTTTTTTATTGCATATACCGGCAATGGCATTTTGTGAACCATTTGGGTTAAGCGGGAATTTATCTGTTGGTGCTACACCGTCGCTATACCTTAAAACCACCTGATTATTTTTTTCAAGTTCTTCAAGTGTAAGTTTGTTTGCAGCAACAAACTTGCCTTCACCGTGGGCTACAGGCAATTCAATAAATTCGGGCAGATCTTTTGTCCAGATGCAGAGGGTTTTCTTTTGCGCTTTTTGCAGTTTTACCCAACGGCACTCAAACTTATCAGAATCGTTAAAAGTAAGTGTGGTGCTTTGCGAAAATGTTTTTTCATCTGGCAACAGTCCCATTTTAACAAGCACTTGAAAACCATTACAGATACCGATTATTGGTTTACCCAAAAAAGCAAACTCTCTTATTTGCGCCCCCAGTTTATTTTTTACTTCATTTGCAAGAATTTTACCGGAGGCAATATCATCGCCGTAGGAAAACCCACCTGGTATGGCTAACAGCTGATAGTTGCTAAGTTTTTCCTTGCCAGAAATCAGGTCATTTATATGCACCCTCACAGTAGTTGAGCCGGCAAGTTCAAATGCCATTTTCGTTTCGTAATCACAGTTTGTTCCGGCGGTTCTAATTATAAGTGTCCTTGGTTTTGCCATAATTACCACTTTATTCCTTCGCTCCAAACTTTGTAAAGCATTCCAATATTTTCTTTTATTAATATCGTGCCATCGCGTTTCTGCCTAAAGATAAAATCTGAGGTTTTGCTAACTTCACCAAGATGAACAACACTCAAATCCTTAAAATGTTTCTCAAACGCTTTAATTTTTCCTTTATCCACTTCAACAATAAAACGGCTGTTTGATTCTGAAAATAAAGTCGACTCTATGCCAAGCCCTTGACTAAGCAAACAAGATATATCGGCGTTTACACCTTTTTTGCCTGCAAAAGCCATTTCAGCTAACGCAACCGCCAATCCGCCCTCACTGCAATCGTGGCAGGATGCAAGCATACCCTTTGAAGTTGACTCAAAAACTCTTTTCATAATCGCAAGCGATTTTTTTGCGTCAACTTTTGGCAACATACCGCCTTTTATGCCGTTTTCTTTGTAATAATGCGAGCCACCAAGTTCATCTTTTGTTTCACCTATTAAATAAATTGCATTTCCAACACATTTTAAATCCATAGTTAGAGTTTTACGCACATCTTCAACTATTGCAATTGCCGATATAAGCAATGATGGCGGGATGGAATAATGCTTGTCGCCAACCTTATATTCGTTATGCAATGAATCTTTGCCAGATATAAATGGAGCACCATATAGCTTTGAAAAATCGTAGCATGCCTGCGCCGCACGAACAAGAGAACCAAGCACTTCTTTTTTATACGGGTTCCCCCAGCAAAAGTTATCAAGTATGGCTACCTTTTGTGGGTTTGCCCCAACGCAAACCGCATTTCTAAGTGCCTCATCTATTGCAGAAGCCGCCATCCAGTATGAGTCAATCTTTCCAAACTCAGGGTTCATACCGTTTGAAATTGCTATGCCGCGATGCTTTGCGGCACTTTCAATACCGTCAATTGTGTACGGCCAAATTACAGCGGCATCGCCCGGGCCTTGCTTTGTTATATCTGATCCATGCAAAGGTTTAACAACGCTTTGCCCTTGAACCTCATGGTCATACTGTCTTATTATCCAATCTCGCGAACAGATGTTTAAAGAAGCAAGCAGTTTTTTTAAATCGGCACCGTAGTTTTTATTTTTATCATTTCTTGCTTTTAGTGCTTTTTCTTCTTTTACCTGCCAAAAAGCAATGTTTGTTTGTTTTGGTACACCCTTGTGCAAAAACTTCATCGACATATCGCAAACAAGTTCATTTTTATAAATTAACTTCAGGCATTTATCGTTTGTAAACTCTCCAATAAAATTGGCCTCAACATTTTCAGCCCTAAACACCTCTAATATTTTCTCTTTATTTTTTTTAGGAACAGAAAGCACCATTCTTTCCTGTGCTTCTGAAACCCAAATTTCCCACGGGCGAAGACCGGCGTATTTAAGAGGCACTTTGTCTAAATAAACCTTAACTCCACACTCTTCGCCCAGTTCACCAACCGCGCTAGAAAGACCTCCAGCACCGCAGTCAGTAACGGCACTATAAAGTTCTAAATCGCGCGCTTTTAACATTGTATCCATAACTTTCTTTTCAACAATGGGGTTGCCTATTTGCACGGCGGTAACATCGGAATCTTGATCAAGCTTAATTGAAGAAAATGTTGCGCCATGTATGCCATCTCTACCCGTTCTACCGCCAACAACAAGCACAAGCTCACCAGGGCTTACTTTTTTAAACACATATTTTTTTGGAATTATGCCAACTGTACCGCAATAAACAAGTGGGTTTGATGTATAACCATTGTCAAAATAAACAGCACCGTTTACTGTCGGTATGCCCATTCTGTTGCCATAATCGCGCACACCGGAGATAACACCTTTTGCAATTCTTTTTGGGTGCAGCATACCTTTTGGCAGTTTTGACCACGGATAATCCGGCCGGCCAAAACAAAAAACATCTGTGTTGGCAAGCGGCTTTGCGCCAAGGCCTACGCCTAAAATATCGCGTATTACACCTCCAACTCCGGTTGCGGCACCACCGTATGGTTCAAGCGCAGATGGGTGATTGTGAGTTTCAACTTTAAAAGCAACTCCAAAATTTTTATCAAACTCTATTACGCCTGCGTTATCTTTAAAAACAGAAATACACCATTTATAATTTAACTCATTTGTCGCCTTAAATACAGTTTCTTTGAGCAGGTTTTTGTATCTCTTTTTCTTTATTTTTCCACCACTTACCTCGGTGTAATCAACCGTTCCTGCAAGCGTTTTGTGTTTACAATGCTCACTCCATGTTTGCGCGAGTGTTTCAAGCTCTACATCGGTTGGGTTTCTTTTTTTAGAAGCAAAGTACGTCTTTATCGCCTTCATTTCTTCAAGTGAGAGTGAAAGGCAGTTTTTTTTGCTCAATGCCATAAGTTGTTTATCTGAAGCTTCCAAGAGGTTAACTATCGTTTTGTTTTCGTTCATACAAACTCGTATCTGTGGATTATGGTGTTTGCAAGCAGTCGCTCGCATATTAGTTTAATTGTTGGCTCTTTAACTTCTAATGAAAAAACATATTTATGACCGGTTTTTACTGTTATGTTTTTTTCTATGCCAAGGTCTTTTATAGCTTTTGCAACACTTTGCGCAACCGTATCGGTTACGCCGGATTTTAGCCAAATTTCAAGGCCGTTTACTTTTGCCGATTTTTGAGCAATAGGCTGCTCATAAGTTATTTTGTACTCTTGTGTTACCGGGTCTATTAACAACTCCGAAACACATTTGCGCACTTCATGTTGGCTGATATCACCTTCAAGCGCATACAGCTGAGTGTAACTTACATTTTTTGGCGTATGGCTTAAACCTATTTCCGCTGTAGCGTGGCGCACTGCGGCACCATGTTTATCGGTAAATCCTTTTTTATTGCGTATCTCAATTTTACATTTCATTTTTAAATTTATTCCCTGTTATTTTTTCATACGCTTCTATGTATTTTGAACGCGTTTTGCTTACCACTTCTTCGGGCAAAGAGGGCACCGGCGGCTGTTTATTCCACTTAATGCTTTCTAAATAGTCACGCACAAACTGCTTGTCTAAACTATCTTGAGCAAAACCCTCGCGATATTTTTCTCTTTCCCAGAAACGCGAAGAATCTGGGGTGAGAATTTCATCTATTATTATTACCGTGCCATCAACTATGCCAAACTCAAACTTTGTATCGGCAATAATTATACCGCGTTCTTGTGCATAAGCACTTGCTTTTGCGTAAACAAGAAGTGAAAGCTCTTTTATTTTTGCGGCAAGCTCAGGGCCAATGCGACGAACAGTTTCATCAAAAGTGATATTTTCGTCGTGTTTGCCACCTTCTTCTTTGCTTGATGGGGTGAATATTGGGTTGGGTAGTTTTGAAGATTCTTTTAAACCACTTGGCAACTTTATACCGCAAACTGTGCCACTATTTTTATACTCTTTCCATCCAGAGCCGGCAAGATAGCCGCGCACTATGCACTCAACATCAATTCTTTTTGCACGCTTGACAAGCATAGAACGGTCACGCAACTCTTGTATTTTTTTAAGCTTTGTTGGAAATTGTTCAAAATCGCCTGTAATTAAGTGGTTTGGAACTACGCTTTGCAATAAATCAAACCAAAAAAGTGAAAGCTTGTGCAATATCTTACCCTTATCGGGTATTGTAGTCGGTAAAACATAATCAAAAGCGGATATTCTATCGGATGCAACAATGAGGAAGTCCTTATCAAACTCGTAAAGCTCACGCACCTTGCCGCGATGAAATAGCTTTAAGCCAATATTTGTATTTTGCAAATTGCCACTCATCTTATATAACCTTTTAAATCATTTAAATATCAAAAGTATTAGGCGCACAAATATAGCGCTAATTATTGCAACTACCGGCATTGTTAATACCCAAGCATAAAGTATTTTAAGACCGGTTGCCCACTTAACGGCTTTAACCCTTTTTGCTACTCCAACACCAACAATGCTGCCGGTCATTGTATGAGTGGTACTTATGGGAAGCCCCAAAAGTGAAGCACCTTCAATTACCGCAGCTGCAGAAAGCTCTGCTGAAGCACCTTCAATTGGCCTTAAATGCGAAAGTCTGCTGCCAAGTGTTTTAATTACTGCGCGGCCACCAATTGCTGTGCCTGCTGCCATTGTACAGGCACAAGCAAGCATAACCCAAATTGGCACATGCACACTTTTAAAATCTGTTGTGCCAAAATAGCCTGCCGAAAAAAGTAAAAGTGTAATTACACCCATAACCTTTTGCGCATCATTTTGGCCATGCATAAGCGACATTGCAGAAGAAGTAAATATCTGCATTATTGAGGAGAAAATTTTTACCTTAATAGGCCTAAATAACGAAGCAACAGCATAGGCACCTTTAAGTATTGTGTGACCAAGTAAAACACCTAATATAGGTGATAAAAGCAGTGCGATAAAAATTTGGATAATACCTGATGCCATAAGCACTTTTACCCCAAATACGGCCACCGATGCCCCAATAAGCCCACCAATAAGTGCATGCGAACCAGAAACTGGCAAACCATTAAAAACCGTGTAGACCTCCCAAATTATGGACGCGAGCATCGCTGAAAAAATTATATATACTCCAATGTCACCGCTGATTATTGAGGGGTTAACAATACCGCCACCAACCATTTTGGCAACTTTTGTACTCATTAATGCACCTGAAAAATTAAAAACCGCAGAAAGTGCTATGGCAACACTTGGGGTAAGCACCCTCGTAGAAATTGCGGTGGCAACAGCATTTGCGGTGTCATGCCAACCGTTTGCAAAATCAAATGCAAGCGCGGTAAATATAACTATCCAAATAAAAAGCGGAATATGTGGTATAAAAAAACAATGCATATTTTTTCCTTATCCGAGTTTAACTATATTTAAAAATCATTGACTCTATGTTCATTGCGGTTTGGTTGCATTTATCTAAAGCGCGCTCCATTTCTTCAATAATTTCCTTAAA
>JALOBY010000012.1 GCA_023228045.1 Endomicrobiales bacterium
ACATTTTTTACTTTTGTAACCGTATCTATATGCCCGCTTACAAAATGCCCGCCAAAGCGACCATTGGCAGGCATAGCCCTTTCTAAATTTACTTTCTTCCCTCTTTCAAAAGAGTGAACAGAGATCGTTTTAACGGTTTGCCCACTTAGGTCAAAACTTAAGTTATTTCCAGAAAACAATTTTAATGTTAGGCAAGCACCATCAACAGCGATGCTTTCACCAATTACCAAGTTGTCAAAATCTGCTGTAATTGACAAGACATTGCCAGAAATAGAACTTACTTCCCCAATTTTTTCAACAATACCTGTAAACATTAACTTTAACCCTTGCTATAAAATATTTTATAAATATATATTATTTGACAATATAAACTTTTTAGAACTACAAATAACCAACCAAACAATCTAAAAATTTACCACATAAACATTTACTTTAACTTTCCTATCAAAAGATAATCTAATCCAATTTTTTTTATACTTAATTTTATATGAACAGCATTTTTAACTAGAGAAACACCACTCCCTTCAACTGAGGTTTTTGCATCCCTTCCACCAATTATTTTAGGAGCCACAAACTGGTAAAAAACATCAACTATTTTTGCCTCAATAGCATTTCCAACTGTTTCGCCACCACCTTCTATTAATACCTTATATATATGCATTTTGTTTAATTTATCAATTATATACTTAAACTTATTTTCACCAAATAAACCATCAATAAAAACAATGTAAACACCTTTCTTTTTTAGCATTGATGTTTTTGCCTTACTGACACTATTAGAGTCCGCAAAAAGTATAATAGCGCTTTTAAAATCGTTCAATATCTGGGCTGTAAGCGGTATTTTAAGTTCAGGATCAATAATAATCCTGACTGGGTTTTTGCCAAAACCATGTGAAGTAAGCGCTGGATTATCCTTTAAAACTGTAGCAATACCAACCAAAACTGCGTCAAATTTCAAACGCAGCTTATGTACAAACTCTCTTGACTTAGGAGATGTAATCCATTTGGAATCACCGGTTTTTGAAGCGATTTTACCGTCTAAAGACGATGCCATTTTAACTGCTACATATGATTTTGCTTTACCCACCTTTCTAACACTGTTAAAGAAAACTTTATTAAGTTTTTTAGCATCCGCAGCAAGAACACCAACCTTCACACTTACTCCTGCCTTCTTAAGTATTTCAATGCCTCGGCCGCAAACCAATGGGTTTGGATCTACATTGGCAATTACAACCCTTTTTATACCTGATTTAACTATTAAATTTGCACATGGCGGTGTTTTACCAAAGTGCGAGCACGGTTCAAGGTTTACATACATATCACCGCCATTTGCCAAAGCACCGGCATCCGAAATAGCAACAACCTCTGCATGATCTGAGCCAAAAACGCTGTGGTAGCCGCTACCAACGACAATCCCGTCTTTAACCACAACAGCGCCGACAAGCGGGTTTGGAAAAGTTCTGCCTTCCCCTTTTTTTGCAAGGTTAAGAACAAGCTTCATAAAGTAACTGTCATTTTTGTTAATCATATCAACCTTAAAATAAAAAACCCATGAATAAATAAATATTCACGGGGTAATGAAATCGTATTTTCTTCTTTCATCCGGACTTATACCGCAATTAAGCGATAATTACCGTCGGCACCGGAATTAAACCGGTTCTGCCATAGTTTTTTATGGCTTGTAGGCTCGCCCGAAACCGGGCTTACTACCGATAGGGTTTTTCACCCTTCCCCGAAGAATACGCTTTGAGTTTACAAATTTGATGTGTGAAATGTCAAATAAAGCAATTTATTACACAAATAAAACTGTTAGCTGTATATTTTGGTGCCCAATTGCGGTTTTGTTTTCCAGCGTTTGTGCATCCAAAACCAATTGTCTGGGGCTTTTCTTGTATTTTTCTCTAAAATTTTTGTGAAGTTTGCCATATACATACCAATTAACTCATCTTGATTTTGTGCCTGCGGCTTTTGTACAACCTCAAACTCAACATCAAATTTGCCGTCTCGCGCTCTGAATATGTGCCCGGCAATCATAGGGCAATTCTGCCTTAGTGCAAACATCGCCGGGCCCTTTGGAGTTGACGCAGGCCTGCCAAAAAACTCCACAAACACACCATCTTCGTGTGCATCTTGATCGGCAAGTATGGCAATAAGTTCATTTGCCTTAAGAGTTTTCATTACTCCGCGTAACGCGAATTTTAATGGAATTAATTTTATACCTTTTTCTGCGCGATATTCATTTAGCAACGAGTCAACTTTGGAATTTTCCTGTTGGCCTATAACAAATGTTAAAGGGTACCTTTGCGCAATTGCCGCACCCATAATTTCCCAATTGCAAAAATGCGCGCCAACCAATACAGCCCCTTTGCCATCATTTATTGCTTTTTCAACATGCTCAAAACCCTTAAACCTTGTTATATTTAACAACTCTTGTTTTTTTATTTTTGGAAAGCAAACCAATTCCATAAATGTAACGGCAAATTGACGGTAGTTTGCTTTGGCTATTGCGCGAATTTCTTTTTCTGATTTTTCTTTTAAAAAAGCATTGCGCAGATTAGTTAAAATTACTTTTTTTCTTATTGGCACACAGTAATAAGCAAAGCTCCCAATTGAACGGGCCATAAAGCGCACTACTGATAATGGCAGTAAGCGCAATAATGTGCCAAATATTTGCAACAGTATATATTCAACTTCTCGTTGTAACTTTTTCAATTCACCCTCGTATTAAAAACTTTGCTAAAAAACTTTTTTTAAATGCAATTGCTTTTGATGGGCACATTTCGTGGCAACAAAGGCAACTTATACAATTTTTGCTTATAACAAAAGGTTTCTTGCCATCCTTTTTTTCTATTGCTTTTACAGGGCAAGAATTAACACAAACAAGGCATGAGGTGCAAATATCTTCTATAACTTCTGCCTTTAGCCATACAAACCTGCCAAGTATGCTTATGAACCAGCGAGGTATTATATTAAAAAACCATGTTGAAGGAAATTTAAAACCCGCAAGCTTTGCCTGATCGGGTTTATCGCCTAAAATTTCATTTTTTGCAAATGGAAACATGTAACCTTTTTGTAATGCGATATATTTAATTGTGCCGACTCTTTTTGGTTTAAAACCAAGTAACTCAACCATTTTATAGTCAAGAAGATTGGCATCATTAGACCCTGCTATAAAATCAAGTTTTTTAATTTCTCCTGCTGATGGACCATTGCCTTCCATAGATAGTACAGCATCTATTACATTAAGCCGCACCTTGTTTTCTACTGCCAAAAATATCTCACCTATTAAAGCACCAAAATCATTTGCACCTGGCGGAACAAGTTTATGATACTCTGCTTTCCTCAATCCCGGTATTGTGCCATAAAAATTTTTTACGGCACCTGTGTAGGTTGTAAGCCCGTGAGTTTTTAATTTGGGTGCGTTTATTATACCGTCAACAGTTAAAACAACTTTTGAAATATACACAGTTTTTACTATTTTGTGGTTTATTTTTGTTTCAACGACGCCAGATGTTTCAAAGTTTACAAGTTCTGTATTTTCTTCATGGCAAACTTTTTTCATACCGGTTTCAACCCAAACCCGCTCAACACCTTTTATTGCGCCGCCAGAACTATCACCAACTATTGGAATTGCTCCCGCACTTCTTACAAGCCGTATTAACGCCCTTACAACTTCGGGATGAGTGGTTATTGCGCGCTCCGGAGCTTTAGCACTTAATAGATTTGGTTTTATTAAAATACGCTCACCCGGCTTTATAAAAGCATTTATACCGCCAAGTTGGTTTACAACCTTACAGACGGCCGTAAAAACTTCGTTAGTGTCGTATGAGTTGCAATTAGCTAACGCTACTTTTTTTTCCAAGCCGACCTCCTGCTCATATTATGATTATTCTAAAAACAAACTGAAATTGGTTGTTTTAGTGCAAAGGCAAAGCAAATTTTTTCAAATAATGAGGTTTTATCTATTAGGTTTGCGTTTATGGCTTTAGCTTTTAAAAGCGGCATTTTTAGGCCGTTTGAACTATATTTTCGCTTTTTTGAAGTTTTACAGAAATTACTTTTGAAACACCAAACTCTTCCATAGTTATGCCATAGAGTACATCGGCCGACTCCATAGTTTTTTTGCTATGAGTAATTACAAAAAATTGTGTTTTTTCGGAAAATGTTTTTAATAAATTTATAAACCTTCCAAGGTTTGCCTCGTCTAATGGAGCATCAACTTCGTCTAATATACAAAATGGAGATGGTTTTACCATAAAGAACGCAAACAGCAAAGCTATAGCGGTAAGCGCTTTTTCACCGCCCGACAAAGCACTGATATTTAACAACTTTTTACCCGGCGGCTGTGCAAAAACATCTATGCCGGATTCAAGGAGGTTACTTTCATCTGTAAGAGTCAGCTCAGCTTCGCCTCCGCTAAAAAGTGTTTTGTAAAGGCCCTTAAAGTTTTCTCGCACTTGCTCAAATGTTTTTTTAAAGTTTTCTATTGTGCTTTGGTTTATTTTGCTTATGGCCTGCCTAAGGTCATCTTTTGCTTTTAGCAAATCTTGCTGTTGGATTAGCAAAAAGTTGTAGCGTTCTTCAAGCGCGGCATACTCTTCGGGCGCGGCAAGGTTTACAGCGCCAATTGATTCAATTTTATTTTTTAAACGCGCTATGTCTTCTATAGCAACTTCTATTTTTTCAAACTCTGCGGCTATATCTGCATACTCCAAACCAAAGTCTTCACGGAGGCGTCGTTGTGCGCTGTTTAGCTGCAGCGAGTAACTTTTTTCATTCATACGCAGTTCATTTATTTCTAAGTTCAATTCATCTAATTTTTGCCTAAGCCCTTTTACATGAGTATTTTTTTCATCTATTGCATTGTTAATTTTTTGTTTATTGTCGTAAAATTGCCTTATCTGCGCTTGTTTTTCTTCTAACTTTATATTTAACTCTTTAAACTTTGCCGATTCTCTTTCACGGGTAAGTTTTTGTTCTTCAATTTTTTGCACAATAACTTTAATTTCTTTTTTATCTTGTTCAATTTGTACTTTCTGCGACAGCAAAACACCTTCCAATGTTTCACCTTCACGCTGACGAGATGTAAACTCTTTTTGGTGTGTTAGCCAAACTACTTTTGCCTCCATAAGCAATGGCGTGGCCTGAGCGTCTTTCTGCCTTGCGTTTTCTACTTCTTTTTCTAATGTACTTAGTATTTGCTTTAACGCAGCTTCTTCTTGTTCAAACTTTGAAATTTTTAGTTTTGTCTGCTCTAAAGAATTTTTAAGTTTTTGTTCTTCGTCAAGTGCTTTTTGGGCATCTTCGGTTGCAAGTAAAAGATCTTTCTGCAAATAACTTAACGATAAAGACATTGTTTTAACTGTGTTTTCTAAATATTCTTTTTGACCATGTATTTTTTGCGCTTGCATTATGGCGTTTTCCGACTCTATACGAACTTTTTTTAACTCTTCTTCTATTTTTACAATTGCCGCGCTTGAACGCTCGGAGTTTGCGTTTGCATCTTTAATGCCAGTTTGCATTTCCTTGTATTGTTCTTCTATAAGCATTGGTTTATCAAACTCTACTTTGCCACCACCGCTGATAATCGCGTTTGAATAAACATTTTTACCACTCATTGCCGCGCCAGCAAGTAAAAAACTAATGGCATTTTGCAATTCCGATGGGGCTTTTATGAAATCTGATAAGTACTTTGAACCACTTGGTAGTGAAAATTGTGCATTTTTATTTATTTGTTTGAGTGAATCTAAAACCAAAAATGAAGCCCAACCCAACGAGTTAGAACGTAAGAAATCTATTGCCGCTTCGGCAGATTGGGAAGTGTCACAAACAATATAGTCAAGTTTTTCTGCCAGAGTTGAAACAATTACATCTTTATGCGTTTCGTTTATACTTATCAACGCGCTCAACGCTCCACGAATTCCGGGTATATTTTGTGCAAGCACATCATTTAATGTTTTCCTTTTTATATCTTTGCGTTCCCACTCTTTTAGTGCGTTAAATTTTGCCTGAAACTTTACAAGCACTTCTCTGCTTTGGGCCATGTTGCGCATTTCTTGCGTAAGCTCACCCTCTAAATCAACTATGCGCTTGGCAAGCTGTTGCTTTTGTGAAGAAGCGCTTTCAAAATTAAAAGCGACCTCATTAACCATGCTTGTTTTTGATTCCAGTTCAACATTTAATGGTTTTATTTTTTCTTCTATTTTTGATTTTTCTTTTTGCGCATTTTCTAATTGCGCGCCACAACGAGCCTGCATTGAAATTGTTCGGTTAAGTTCATTGCTTTGTGTAGTTTTTGCCGCTATAAGCTCTAAGTGCGCACCTTTAGAGTTTTCAACTTTCAAAACAAGGGCGGAAAGTTCTGATTTTATTATTTCGCTTTTTGCATTTTTTTCCTTAAAATCAACTTCGTACTTTGAAACAGAAGAACCAATTTCTGCAATTATTTTATTTATATTAGCTATTTCATTTGCCGTATTATCAGTTCGTGCAGATAGGGCATTAATTTCACTTTCTAATTGCGCTTTCCGTTCAAGCATTTCCGTTTCGCGCACTCCGCTTTGGTTTACTCTTTCATCAGCTAAGTTCATAGCTGAATGTATTTTTGAGTATTCGTCTTGCAACAATTCATACACTCTTTCTTTTTCGAGTTGTTCAACTCTTATAGCGCTAAGTTCTACCTCTATAGAGTTATACTGAGCATTTAACTGCTCATATGAAAGTGTTTTTGGAGCTAATTTGACCTTTGCCTCTTGAACACCTTTTTGCGATTCGGTGACCTGTTTTACAATTACAGCGGTTTCAAAGCGTTTAAGGTTTTCTGCATACTTTTTGTATAGTTTTGCTTTGCGTGCCGCCGCATCAAGCGATGAACGCTGTTCCTTTAGCAAAGCAAGCATATCGTTTACACGGTTCATATCTATTTCTATTTTTTCAAGTTTACGCAAAGTTTCTTCTCTGCGAGCTTTAAACTTTGCAACACCCGCGGCTTCTTCAAATATCTCGCGCCTTTCTTCCGGCTTTGCTTCAAGTAAAAATTTTACGCGACCTTGCTCCATAACAGAGTAGCCCTCTGTGCCTACACCAGTGTCAAGGAACATATCTTTTATATCTTTCAGGCGGCACTGGGTTTTATTTATAAAGTACTCGCTTTCACCACTTCTAAAAAGACGCCTTGTGACCATTACTTCGGAGTAATCAATTTGTATGGCTTTATCAGAATTATCAAAGGTTAGAGAAACTTCAGACATTCCGGTAGGTTGACGCGAGTTTGAACCACTGAAGAGCACATCTAACATCTGGTGGCTTCTTAATGAACGAGCACTATGCTCACCAAGACACCAGCGGATAGCATCTGATGTATTTGACTTGCCGCAACCATTTGGACCAATAATTGCAGTTATGCCTTTATCAAATTCTAAGCGTAATTTATCAGCGAACGATTTAAACCCACAAACATCAAGCCGTTTTAAATACATTAATGCCCCTTAATGCAAGCTCCGTCTTATTTTATGATAGGAACTTTAACAAATTTCTAAATTATTGTCAATTTTCCATCTATTACCATTTATTAGCAGGTTTAACCCTGTTTTCACATTAACTTAATACTTTTTGTTCCATCGTTCAAGCTGATAACGACTTTCTTTTAACTTTGAGGCAACTTCAACTTCGGCACTAGTAAGCTGTGAGCCAACAAATTCAAACCCAAGCTCTTTTTGAAAACCCAAAACCAGGTTTTTTATTACCTCTTGCGCGTTATAATTTGCCGGCAGATGCAAAGAGCCCTGAACTATCAAACAATCTCCCCTTCTTCTCTGACAGGAGCCAAGAGCCTTTTTACCATTAAGCAACAGGTCATATTCAAAAAACTTTTCAACACACATATTGGTCTGATTTGTTTTGCAGGATGGTTTTGCAAACTCAGTTTTATACCCGGAAAGTTCCAACCCTGTTTTAATTGCCAAATGCAACTTTTGATAATTTGCCTCTTGGTCATAAACATATGGCCAAGCAGTTTTAGCGGCGCAAAAGCAGTAGGAAATGTCGGTTTTATGATCAACGGTAAGACCGCCGGTTATTCTGCGGACCGTTTGAAAATTAGGCAATTGAAAATATGGCTGAAAATAACCTATTGTTGCACAGCGAGTGCTCCATGTATAAAAACGCAGAGTAGCACCCAAGGAAGTGCCAAGGAGTGTACTTTCAAATATGCTTTCATCTATTGACATATTTTCTGCTCCGTCGGCAGGCCCTGAAATAATTATTCGGGATTGTGTCATCTAGCCTCCATTTTGAGCAGTGCTTTCTTTCTTTTTATACCACCTTTAGCTGAGTAGCCGCCAATGGAACCATCTTTTCTTATAACCCTATGACATGGTACTTGCGGAGCAAACGGGTTTTTGGCAAGTGCATTTGCAACTGCCCTGGCACCGCCGGGCAAACCAATTTGTAATGCAAGCGCGCTATATGAACAAGTAGTACCTTCAGGTATTTTTGCGCAGGCAAGCCACACACGCCTGTAAAATTGCGGGTAGTTTTTCATTTCGTCAATAATTTTCTTGCTTAATTTTTTATTCATTGTTTTACGTCTAATACACAAAGCGATTCAAAGTGCGGAGTACGCGGGAAGAAATTGTAAAGTTTAATGAATTTTAAATCATAGAATTCTTTTAATAAGCTAATGTCGCGTGCTTGTGTTGATAGGTTGCAAGAGAGGTATATTATCATTTGCGGTTTTTGCTCAATTGTTTTTTCAACAACTTTTGGGTGTAGGCCAGACCTGGGCGGGTCAAATATTATAGTTTTATCGGGGGTTATAAGTTCAATTATTTTTTCTGAAGGCAAGGCAAATGCCTCGCAATTTTTAATGTTGTTAAGCTTAATATTCTCTTTGGCGTTTTCAATTGCACTTTGGCATGAGTCAACAAGTTTTATATTTTGGAAATATTGGCTAAGTAATAAACCAATGGCACCGACTCCGCTGTAATAATCTACCGCGTCTTTTGTTTTGCCGGCAAATTTTTCAATATCTTTTAAGGCAACTTCAAAAAGTGAAGGGTTTATCTGAAAAAAACTATCTGATGAAAAGTTTAATTGCCTGCCGCAAATGTTTTCTTTAAGCAAGTCATTGCCGCTGGAGTAAAGTACTGCATCTGAAACAGAAGCAGGGCTGAGCGGGTTTGACAAATGTATAGAAAAAGCACACAACTCATTTGAAAGTTGAGGATAGTTTGAAAACTCAAATTCATGTTTTACGAAAAGAGCGGCGCAAACCTGTCCATTTCTGCTTGAACGAAGAATAAGCGTTTTTAATATAGCCAATGGCGCCTTTTGCTGATTTAACCAATCAAGCAAAATTGAGGCCGATTTATTTATGCTTTCCGTGGCAAGAAGACAATTTTTTATTGGCCTTTTCCTGTGTGATGCTCTGCCGAAAAAAGCGAACGAAACCCCACCGCTTTCGTTGACAGTAAAACTATACTCAATTTTATTTCTGTAACCATACTGCTCATTTGGGTTTGACTCTATTTGTGGCAGTTCGTTTAGTTTAATTGCAGAAAGTTTCTCAAATGTTTCGCGCGCTATGGCTTGTTTCCAGTAATTTTCCTGTGAAAATTCAAGCACCTGCCAAGGGCTGCAAGATGTAAAGTGTTCTTCTACCTGCTCAATTCTATGAGGCGACGGCACTATTACGGTTTCTGTCACACCCTCAATAAAATCGCGTTTAACTCTTGTTGCGCAAAACTCCACTTCTTCCCCTGGTAGAGCATTCCAAATAAACGCCGCTTTACCGTCAATATGAGCAAAACCCTGACCACCAAAAATCAGCTTTTCCACTTTTGCTTTAAATTTCTTTATCAATTAAAACCCCACAAATGAACCCTGAATTTACAATAGAAAACAAAATCTAAGTTGCTATCTTTTCTCTTCGCGCACGGTGAAACGCTACTGCAAACCTGTGAGCTTCATCGCGTACTCGTTGTAACAATTGCAAAGCCAAAGAAGATCTTTTTAGTTTTATTGAATTTTGCGATTCAGGCAAAAAAACTTCTTCGTTTCTTTTTGCAAGGGATATTATTGGACATTTTGCACCGGTATCTTTTAAAGCATTATACGCAAAAGAAAGTTGCGCAGGACCACCATCAATTAAAATTAAATCAGGCAAGGAATTCTTCTCTTTTATAAGTTTTAAATATCTTCTGCGCACAACTTCAGCAATCATTGCAACATCATTTTGCCCAAGCACACTTTTTATGCCATAGCGCCTGTAGCCACTTTTATCTGCTTTACCGGCAACAAAACGCACAAGCGATCCAACAGGGTGGGTTCCCTGAAGGTTTGATATATCTATTCCCTCTATTATATATGGCAGTTTATTTAATTTAAGCACGGTTTTTAACTCTAAAAGAGCATCCTTCTCGCCGGTGGCATAAAGCAAATCGTCTGCCTTTAGCTCCCTAACACTAAAACGCTCAGAAATTGCACCTATTGTTTTTAGTTTATCTCGTAATGAGGCGGCCTTTTCAAACTCAAGCTTAGCGCTTGCATCTTTCATTTGTTTTTGCCAAAGCACTAAAAGCGATTTGCTCTTCCTGTTAAGCAAAAGTTTTAGCGGCCTTAATGATTTTTTATATTCACTAACAGAAACTTTACCAACACAAGGGGCCGGACATTTATTGGTATGAAGGTAAAAACATGTTTTAATTTTATCTTCTTTTGGCAACAACTGCCCGGTAAAGTTTAAGTTACACTGTCTTATGCCAAAAAAACCCCTTAACCAGCGCACGAAACGACCCATGTCGCCGGAGTTTGGATATGGCCCGTAGTAACTTGAGCCGTCTTTAATGCGTTTTCTTGTTGAACTAACTCTTGGAAAATCTTCTTTGTCTGATATTTTAATTAACGGGTATGATTTATCGTCTTTCCACATTCTGTTATAGAATGGCTGAAACTTATGAATCAACTCTCTTTCTATAACAAGGGCTTCTCTTTCTGATACGGCTAAAATATAGTCAATATGTTTTAAGGTTTTTAATAAATAAAATGTTTTATAGTCATTGTTTTTGTTTTTAAAATATGAACCTAACCTATTCCTTAAGTTTTTTGCTTTCCCAATATAAATAATTTTGCCACTGCCATCCCTCATTAAATATACGCCAGGCGAAGAAGGAAACGCAGAGTTTTGGAAGTTAAAGGTCATCGTTTTTAAACAAAAATAAAAATTTATTCTTGAGGTGAGTTATCCCGGCAAAAATAACTTTTGCCTCTTCAAAAGCAAAAACCTTGCTTAAGAACAGGTATAAAACCGCCGAGAGAATTATTACAACAAAAAGTCCAGCCGCAGATTTTTGACCGAAAACATTATTCATGGCAAAAAAAGCAAACAATCCCATAAACGCTGAAATTGCTAAAGTTGAAAGCATTGAAAAGAGTACTTTTTTACCGCCAAATGCCCCAATGCGTTTTCTTAAAAAATATGCAAGAACAAAAGCATTGAACCACGAAGAAATTGATGCCGCAAGCGCAAGCCCGCCAACGCCCATATCAGTTAAGCGAATTGAAAGAACAACCATAACAACATTTAACAACATAGAAACAACAGCAATTTTTACAGGTTTGCTTGTTTCATGCAGAGCATAAAATCCGCTTGCAAGCACTTTTACAAAAGCATAAGCCGGCAGGCCAAGAGCGTAGAAAACAAGCGCAACATTAGTAATTACCGAAGCGTCGTATGAGAAGTGCCCTCTCTCAAAGAGCACACGAATAATACTTATACCAATTGCTACAAAACCGGCAACCGCGGGCACAAGCGTAAATATATTTAACCTTAGTGAAAAATTTAAAGTATCTTTCATTAAACTAAAATCTTTTTGCGCGGCCGATTTTGACATATTTGGCAAAGCCGCACTTGCGAGAGCTATTCCAAATAAAGCTAACGGCAATTGCATAACGCGGTTTGAGTAATAAAGCGCTGTTATAGAACCCTCATGCAAAAACGATGCACAAATTGTATCTACAAAAGCATTTACCTGGTCAACCGAAAGACCAATTGTTGCCGGCACCATTAAAAGCATTATTCTTTTCATACCCGGGTTTGAAAAATTCAGTTTAAATTTTAATGTCCAGCCAAGCCGTTTCATTGCAAGATACTGCCAAAAAAACTGCATAGCACCGCCGGCTATAACACTTATGGCAAGCCCTCTTATCTGATTTTGGGGAGACATAAAAACACCAAAAACTAAAAGGAATGCAATTTCGGCAACGCTCAAAGAAGCTGGCGCCACAGCAGGTATAAAAAATGATCCAAGCGCGCTAAGTACCCCAAGGCACAAAGCAGCCAAACACACAAAAAGCAAAAATGGAAACATTAGCTTCGTAAGCTCTGTTGTAAGGCCAAGCTTATCGGGATCATTTGTAAAACCGTATGCAATTAAATGTACTAACTGCGGGGCAAAAATCATTCCAAGAGCGGTTATCACGGCAAGCGCAACAAGCAGGCTTGAGAAAATGGAGTTAAGAAGGTCTTGCGTTTCTTCTTTTGTTTTTGTGTGCAAATACTCACTAAACACAGGAATAAACGAAGCAGAAAGCGCCCCCTCACCAAAAAGACGACGAAATAAATTTGGTATTCTATACGCCGCATAGAAAGCATCGGCAAATAATCCGGCGCCAAAAAAATTTGCAACCATCATATCGCGTAAAAAACCCAAAACCCTAGATATGGCAGTTCCAAAAGAAAAAAGCCCTGCATGTTTGGATAATTTAGTGTTTTCTGTTTTCATATTTGCTCTTAAACAACTTGGCATGTAGCATTTATTTGACTATATATCCTGAAATAAGTAAAATTTCAAAAATTCAAACAGACACAACCGGAGGAAAAATGGGTAAATTTAGAAGCGGCAGACATAAATCGGCACAAAAAGAAGCCAGAAAAACTGTTGTTCGCACCGAGCACAATGTATCAGTGAAAAGCAACATAAGAACACTGGCAAAAAAATTGCATGACGCTGTAATTAAGAAAGATATGGAGCTTGCAAAAACCCTTCTTAAAGAAGTTTCTTCTCAGTGGGACAAAGCAGCAAAGAGAAATGTAATACATAAAAATGCCGCAAACAATAAAAAAGCCCGTATGGCAAAACTTGTTAACTCACTTTCTGCAAATAAGAAGTAAAAGATCCTGGAAAACAATTTCCGACGGTTTTAAAGAGGTTTTAAGTTCAATGTCGGCTTTAGCTATGGCATAAACGGTTTCTTTAAGATCGTCGGACGAAAACTTCCGCAAGTTATCAAAAAAATCCCTGCCAAAATAGCTGTTAATACCTAACGCCCTGGAAATTTCGCTATTACCTAAACCATCTTCCTGCAGTGCCTTTGCGTTTAAAAGCCGCCTTACAATACGGTAGAAACAACTAAGCACTATTAAAGGATACTCGCCTTGAGCAAGAACAATCTGGAGCGCCTTAAGCGATTCTTTTAAATTTTTTTGTTCAATATAATTCGCTAAATCATTTAAATTTAAATCTTTTCCCCTGCCACATGCGGCTTCAATATCATCCGCGGTAATTGTTTTTTTATTGCCACAGTATAGAATTATTTTATCTATTTCACTTATTATTTCATTAAGCAAAGGGGCGCACATATCGGCAAGTTTCTGCGCCACAGAAATAGGAATACTTCTGCCTTTTTGCGCAAAATTATCTACTATAAACCTTGGAATTTCATTATCATATAATTGTCTAAAATCTACAATTTCTACATTGTCAACGAAATTCGCGAGTACACCTGATATTTTCTTTTTGCCTATTTTCTC
Organism: Endomicrobiales bacterium; assembly: GCA_023228045.1. NCBI lineage: Bacteria > Pseudomonadati > Elusimicrobiota > Endomicrobiia > Endomicrobiales > Endomicrobiales bacterium. Next base: position 13,811 of record JALOBY010000012.1, read on the forward strand.
ATTGCAAAACATAACAAGGCAAGAGGCATCTGACGGAGATTGCGTGTAATTAACAAGCATAGAAACATCTGCCTGTTTTAACTTTTTAATTTCTTTTAACACAACAATTTTTTTACCGCCAAAAAATGTTGGTGTTTGCGCGCTCATTACAACGTCGCTTATCAAACAAGAACCAACATAATAAACTTCTTTATTTAAATCTGTTGTGCCTATTTTTTGTTCCAGCTTAGATAGGGCATCTTCTTGCAAAAATGTCTCTTCGCCGGCAAAAATATATACAGGCGGGGTGGTTTCTAATTTAAGTTTAGAAAGGAAATCCAAGACAGATAATTGAGGCATTTATATTTATTTTGGAACCTTTTTATCAGACACACCGCTGACAGAGCCAAAACCATCAATTGTTCTTTTAACAATATCTTTTGAGAGATTTTCCCATATTTCTTCTCTTGCTTCTTCTTCAGTTTTCCCGCCGGGCTGGCTTGCGTCAAAAAACACGCCAAGGCCTTCCATATTTGGTTCAGACCACAAAGTTACATTGTTATTTTTGTCAATAAAGTAAACATTTAGCAAAATCCAAAGCTTGTACTGTGTTGTTACAAGGTTTGAATCATAAGTAAGCGGCTGAAGTATGTATTTATTTATCTCTCCAACCAGAATACCATCGGCTCCATTTTCATCGCGAACAACTGCAAGACGGCCGTCACTTATAAACTCGTTTGACACGCTTAGTGTAAGTTTTTCTTCAAGACCATACTGTGAAGTGTTATTGGTAAATGGCCTAACAGATATTTTTTTAATATTCGCAGGCATTATTTGAGGCGCAGGAGAGTACGGACCAGCACATGAAAAAAGAAACAATGCCGACAAAAATAAAACAATAAGACGATTTTTCAACATATTGCCTCCATAATTTCGCGTCTCACCTATAGACGGACTTAGTCCGCCGAAGGCGAGACTTAGTATTCACTTCGTTCATACTTGGTTTGGCTAAGATGATTTCGCCAAACCGCTAACAACGGAAAACCTATGGTTTTCCCGTTTCGTCGTCGCTTGGCCTCCTTTTTCGGCCTGCGCTGAACCCTTTCCTAAGTTGTAAAAAGAACTTTTGACTAATTTTCACTTTAAAATTAAATTTACGATCTTACTTTTTACATATATAAACTTTACAACAGTTTTACCATTTAGATATTGTTTTAAATTTAAAGAAGAAAGCACTGTGCTTTTTACGACTTCTTCAGTTGCGCTTGATGCAACCTTAACTTTTCCTCGAAGCTTTCCATTTATTTGAACCGGTATCTCTAAAGTATCACAAACCAGGTACTCTTTATTTGCCACAGGCCAACTTGCGTTGCTAAGCGTACCTCCATAGCCAAGCATCTGCCAAAGTTCTTCGCACATATGTGGCGCAAACGGCGATAGCAAAAGCACAACAACCTCGTAAGCATTTTTAGATGTTTCATCACCAATAAACTTATACGCATATAATGCGTTAACAAGCTCCATTATAGAAGAAATGGCTGTGTTTAACTGTTGCTCTGCAGAAATGTCATCAGTTGTTTTTTTAATTGTGTAGTGAGTTATTCTAAGAAGTTCTTTGATGTCATTTTTGTCGGCTGTGCCTGCGGTATATGGTTGGTTAAATTTATCAAATAAGCGCCAAACTCTATTTAAAAACCTCCAAGCACCTTCAACCCCGTCAGAAGACCACTCAAGCTGGCTTTTTGGCGGTGCCGCAAACATAATAAATAAACGAGCGGTATCGGTGCCGTATTTAGCGATAATTTCATCTTGCGTTACAATATTCCCACGCGACTTTGACATAGCGCTACCGCCCAAAGTAACCATTCCTTGAGTTAACAACTTCGCAAATGGTTCATTGCAATTTACTAAGCCAAGATCACGCATTACTTTGTGCCAAAAACGAGAGTATATAAGGTGCATACAGGCGTGTTCTATGCCGCCGATATACTGGTCAACCGGCAACCATTGGTTTGCAAATTCCTTAGCAAAAGGCATTTTGGTATTTTTTGCGTCGCAATAACGGGCATAATACCAAGATGAATCAACAAATGTATCCATAGTATCGGTTTCGCGCTTTGCAAAACCACCGCATTTCGGGCATTTTGCGTTTACAAACTCACTGCAACTTGCAAGCGGCGACTGCCCTTCCCCTGTGAGTTTTATGTTATCGGGCAGTTTTACCGGAAGATCGCTTAATGGTACCGCAACTATACCGCATGATGGACAATTTAACATAGGTATTGGAGTACCCCAATATCTCTGCCTTGAAATAAGCCAATCTTTTATACGGTATTTAATTGTTTTTTTGCCAAAACCCTTTGCTTCCACCCACTTGGCAATTTTTTCTTTTGCATCTTCTGAAGGAATTGAGTTAAACTCGCCGGAGTTAACCATTACACCTTCACCCTCGCTGGCGCCGGCATTTAAGTTTGCGCCATCAACTTTAATAACTTCAATTATTGGCATTGAGTACTTTTTTGCAAACTCCCAGTCGCGCTGGTCATGCGCCGGCACAGCCATAATTGCTCCAGTGCCATAATCCATTAAAACATAATCTGTAACAAATAGCGGTATTTTACTGCCATTTACAGGGTTTATTGCATAAAGACCTTCTAACTTTACTCCCGTTTTTTCTTTACCGGAAATTGTTCGGTTTGTAACTGCCTGTTGTTTTGCTTTCGCAATATAAGCATTAACTTCCGAAATATTTTTAATTGGTGATTGAAAAGTTGTGAGAAGCTCGTGCTCCGGAGCTAATGCCATAAATGTAACACCGAACAAAGTATCAGGCCTTGTAGTAAAAACTGTTAATTTAGTTTTGTTTTCCCCATTATCCGCAACGATATTAAAGTTAAGTTCCGCACCAAATGATTTGCCTATCCAGTTTTTTTGCATTAACAAAACTTCTTCAGGCCAGCCATTTTTTAACTCATCATGTCCGCTTAGAAGTTCATCGGCATAGTCGGTAATTTTTAAAAACCATTGCTCAAGCTGACGGTCTAAAACAGTTGAAGAACAGCGCCAGCACTGCCCTTGTGTAACCTGCTCGTTTGCAAGCACTGTAGCGCAAGAAGGGCACCAGTTAACCTTTGCACTTTTTTTATATGCGAGGCCCCTCTCCCACATTTTTATAAAAAACCACTGATTCCACCCATAATACTCCGGTGTGCAAGTGGCAATTTCCCTATCCCAGTCATAGGCAATACCAAGTGCTTTTAGCTGAGTAGTCATTTGGGCTATATTTTGCTTTGTCCAAGCGCCTGGGTTAACATTGTTTTTTATTGCGGCATTTTCTGCCGGTAAGCCAAATGAATCCCATCCAATTGGCTGTATAACCTGATACCCTTTTAAGCTATAAAACCTGGCAAAAACATCGCCAAGCACATAGTTTCTAACATGTCCCATATGCAATTTGCCGGAAGGATATGGAAACATTACAAGGCAGTAGTACTTTGGCCTTTTGTCTCTATTTTTTACACAGAAAGTGCCTTTATCTTCCCAAAACTTTTGCCACTTATTTTCAATAACTGAAAAATCATAATTTGCCATAGAATCAACCTTTTTTTAACCAGAGAAAATATTCTAAGTTACCTTTCGGTCCTTTAATCGCCGAGTCAACACCACCAAGAACACTTAAACCAAGACCCTGCGCGCAGTTTTTTATTTTTTCAATTGCTTCTTGTCTAACGCTGTCTTTGCGCACAACACCCTTTTGCATTTGTGAAGGGAGGCTTTCAAACTGAGGCTTTACCATTGCAAGAATTTCACCATTTTTGTTTAAACATTTATCGGCAATAGGAAGCAACGCCGTTAGCGAAATAAAAGATGTGTCGATTGTAATAAATTCAACCGTATCTTTCAAGGTAATTGGATTAAAGTGCCTGAAGTTTGTATTTTCAATATTAACAACTTTTGGGTCGGAACATAGTTTGCAGTCCAAAAGTTTTTCTCCTACATCAAGAGCATAAACTTTTTTTGCTCCGCGAGTAAGCAGACAGTCCGTAAAACCACCAGTTGAGGCACCAACATCAAGGCAAACTTTACCATCAACTAATATGTTTAAGCCATCTAAGGCCGACTCTAACTTAAGCCCACCCCTTGAAACATATTTATTTTTAATAATGAGTGAAATGGAAACACTATCATCAAATAAAGCAAATGCCTGAGCGCAAACCTCCCCATCAACAGAGGTCTGTCCAGCAAGAATTAGTGCCTGTGCCTTATCTTTTGTAGCCGCCAGGCCTTTTTCAACTAACAATACATCTAAACGTTTTTTCTTTTTTACTTTCATTTGCGGTAGAAATTCTCGGCAGATCGCGCAATAGATTCCGGGTCTAACCCATGCTTTTTTCTTAGAGAAGCAATATCACCATGTTCAACAAAAGCATCGGGCAAGGCGATTGCTAATATATTTTCACCACTTGATCCGATTAACTCACTAACAGCACTATAAAGTCCGCCAACAATGGAGTTATCTTCAACCGTAATTATTTTTTTAAACTTTTTCGCGCATTTAAGCACCTGTTTTTCATCTATGGGTTTTAGCCAGCGCATATTTATAACTGTACTTTTAATATTTTTTTTCTCAAGAATTTCTGCGGCACGCATTGTTGGCTCTACCATATTACCGATTGCCAAAAAACAGATATCAGCTCCATCTTTTAAAACCTCTGATACTCCAACACTTAATATTTTTAGGTTTTCTTCAACAATCACACCCACACCCGAGCCGCGCGGATAACGAATTGCAACAGGTCCATTTATTTCAAATGCTGTTTTTAACATATACGCAAGTTCGTTTTCATTTGACGGAGCCATTATTGTAAGGTTTGGCACGCAACGCAGGTAGCTTAAATCAAACATTCCATGATGTGTTGGCCCATCTTCACCAACAAGCCCCGCCCTATCTATAGCTAAAACCACATTTAGGTTTTGTAGTGCTATATCGTGAATTATCTGATCGTAAGCGCGTTGCAAAAATGTTGAGTATATCGCGCAAACCGGCTTATATCCTGCAGCAGCAAGGCCTGCGGCAAATGTTAGAGCATGCCCTTCGGCGATACCTACATCAAAAAACCTTTTTGGAAACTCCTTTGCAAAACTTGAAAGGCCAGTTCCATCGGGCATTGCGGCTGTTATAGCAATAATTTTTTCGTTTTCCCTGGCAAGTTTGACAATTGTTCTACTAAAAACCTCGGTATAACTTAGACCACCTTTGCTTTTTTCTTCATTTTCTCCGGTAATTATGTTAAATTTTCCAATACCATGAAATTTCGTTGGAGCATCTTCAGCAGGTTTGTACCCTTTACCTTTTTTTGTAATTACATGCAAAAGCACAGGTCCTTTAAGTTGTTTTATATTTGAAAGAATATCTATTAAACCAAATAAATCGTGCCCGTCAACTGGGCCAAGATATGCAAAACCCATTTCTTCAAAAAGCATACCCGGGAACAACAAAACCTTAAAGCGTTTTGCCACTTTAATTATGTTTGCCCCCCAAAAATGCATTCGTTTAAAAAACTGCTCTATCTTTTTTTCTACATTTCTAATAGACCCTGCCGTAAGCAATTTTGCAAAGTATCCGGCAATTGCGCCAACCCTATGCGATATAAACATTTCATTGTCGTTTAATATAACTAACATATCACTGCCGATGTGTCCTGCATTTTGCAACCCTTCAAAAGCAAGCCCTCCTGTCATAGAACCATCACCAATTACAGCAACAATTTTTTCGTTTGAACCATTTAAATCGCGGGCAACCGCAAAACCCAGAGCGGCAGAAATTGAAGTTGACGAATGCCCTGCACCAAAAGCATCGTGTTTTGACTCAGCTATTTTAGGAAAGCCACTTATTCCGCCGTAAGTTCTTTGTGTATAAAAGCTATCTTTTCTGCCTGTTAAAAGCTTATGAGCGTAGGCTTGGTGACCAACATCCCATATAAATTTATCTTTGGGACTATCGTAAACGAAATGCATTGCTAAAGCAATCTCAACGGCACCAAGGCTTGAAGCAAGATGGCCGCCTGTTTTAGAAACAGTTTGAATAAGCTCTTCTCTTATTTCTTTTGCAAGTTCCGGTAAAAGAGTTTTATCTAACACTCTTAAGTCAGATGGCTCTTTAATTTTATCAAGCAAACTCATTTCTTCTCCTAATTTCGCGTCTCGCCAGTAGGCGAACTTAGTCCGCCGAAGGCGAGACTTAGTATTTCACTTCGTTTCATACTTGGTTTGGCTCAAAGTGGAATAGCCAAACCGCTAACAATGGAAAACCTATGGTTTTCCCGTTTCGTCGTCGCTCACTTCCGTTCGCTGAACCCTTTCCTAAGTTGAAAAGAACATCTAAGCAAGACACTAATATTTTCTATCAACAACATAATCAGCAAGAGCCATTAAAAAATCTGCCTTACTGCCAAGTTTGCTAAGCTCTATTTTCGCTTGCGCAACTAATTTTTTTGCCTCTAAAATTGATTTGTCAACGCCGTAAAGTGTCACAAAAGTGAGTTTATTGTTTTTAGCATCACTGCCAGATTTCCCAAGCAATTTCTTATTAGCAACAACATCAAGAACATCGTCGGTAATTTGAAAAGCAAACCCTATTTTATAACCATAATTATTTAATGATGCAATTTGTTTTTGATCAGCTCCGGCAAGTGTTGCGCCTACAACTAAACTTGCCGCTAACAAAGCTGCGGTTTTATTTTTATGAATTAGCTCAAGGTGGGTTTTTAATACTGTTTTACTTTTTTATTCCAAGCACCTGCTTCTAATGTATCTTTTAATTGACCAAAAACCATTCCATTACTACCAGCGGCATTTGAAAGAACCTCTATTGCTTTAGTAACACGCTCAACCGGTAAATTTTTTGCGCATGAGGCAAGCAGGCCAAAAGCATCTGTAAGCAGAGCATCGCCTGCAAGAATTGCGGTTGCCTCATTAAATTTTTTGTGAAGTGTTGGCTTACCGCGGCGTAAATCATCATTATCCATTGACGGCAAGTCATCGTGAATTAACGAATAAGTGTGTATAAACTCTATTGCGCAAGCGGCAGGAAGTGCTTTTTTTATTGACAAGGCAAAAATTTTTGCAGCCTCCAATACAAGGACAGGGCGCAACCGTTTGCCACCCGCACTTACCGCATACCTTATTGCGCAATCAAGAATATCATTCCCCTTAGGCAGGAACTGCGGCAAGCACCTTTCAAAGGCGAGCATTTTTAACTTTAATTGTTCATTAAAGTTCATCTGAGCTCTCCTGCTGAGAATATGCGGCTCTTTCTTTAGCGGAAAATTTAGTTTTTTTAACTTTATCACCGTTAACGCTAATCATTTCAATTTTGTTTTTTGCATCTTGTAAAGTTTTTGTACACAAGCGCGCAAGAGCAACACCTTTTTCAAACAGTTCAATTGACCGTTCAAGCTCGGTCGCGGGACTTTCTAATTCTTCCACTATTTTTTCTAACTCACTAAGAGCATCTTCAAACTTAATTTTACTTTTCATTTTATTGCACCTCAATTTCTTTAACTTCGGAAACAAAACTACCGTTTGATAAACGAACATTAACCCTATCGCCTAAACTTAACAACTTAATATCCTTTAGCGGGTTTTGTGATTTTTCATTTGTACAAAACGCATACCCTCTGCCTAAAACTGACAATGGCGAAAGTAAATTTAATTTTTCACTTAAGCTGCCAAAACCAACAACTTTGCTATCAAAAATTCTCTTTGACGAGTTTTCAATCCTGCCAAAAAACTCGTCAGTGCGTTGCTGGTAATTAAACAAAAGTTCTTGAGGGTTTTTAAGGTACCTGCAATTTTTAGCGGTCGCAAGGCGATAATTGATATTTTCAACTTTATTTGACAAAGCAAATGTTATTCTATTCTTTAAGGATGCAAATTTTTCTATTACCTCAACATTGTTTTTAACCACTAATTCTGCCGCGGCAGAAGGCGTTGGAGCACGCATATCAGCAACAAAATCTGCAATTGTAAAATCTGTTTCATGGCCAACACAAGATACTATCGGAATTTTTGAAGCACAAATTGCACGGGCAACAATTTCTTCATTAAATGCCCACAAATCTTCCTGCGCTCCGCCACCTCGCCCAAGCAAAATAACATCTGTTTCCTGAAAATGTTTGTTCAGTTGTTCTAAAGCATAAACAATTTCATGCTTTGCATTTTTGCCTTGCACTTTTACTGGATAAAACAAAATATTCACACCCATAAACCTGCGGTTAATTACAGAAAGCATATCGTGCAAAGCGGCACCTGCGCTAGATGTAACAATGGCTATTGTTTTAGGAAACTGCGGAAGTTTTCTTTTTCTTGATTGGTCAAACAGCCCCTCTTTTTGCAAGCGATTTTTTAGCTGTTCAAATGCAACAGCTTGTGCCCCTGCTCCAGATGGCTCAATATAAAATGCCAAAAACTGGTATCTGCCACTCTTTGGGTAAAGTGATATTTTACCATTGGCAATAATTTTTAACCCATCTTCTAAAGCGAACCTTAGTGCTTTTAACGACGCACTAAAGCACACAGCTGAAATAGTGGATTGGTCATCTTTTAATGAAAAATAGGCATGGCCTGATGGGTAAATTTTCAAATTAGAAATTTCGCCCTCAAGCCATATTTGTGGATATGTGTCTTCAAGAACACAACGCAGTTCAGTGTTGATTTCCGTTACGGAATAAACCTTTCTGCCGTCACTAATCATAGTTTCAACTTTGCAATGTAATGCTCTTTATAGAAATTGCATGGCCGCTTTTATTATCTATTTCAATAAGGCAGCCCTGCATAAATGCCGGTGTTTCTGATATAATAAAATGTTGCGGCAGTCCTGTAAGAAACTTTTTAAAAACAGCATTTTTGTCCATTCCAATAACGCCTCCAGCAGGGCCCGTCATACCAGCATCTGTAATATAAGCCGTACCGTTTGTAAGTATTTTGGCATCTGCGGTTTGTATATGGGTGTGCGTACCAAGTACAGCAGAAACCCTTCCGTCAAGATATAAACCCATAGCAACTTTTTCAGATGTGACCTCCGCGTGAAAATCAACAAGTATGTTTTTTGTTTGTCCTAAAAACTCATTTAACAAGGCGTCTGCCTTTGTAAAAGGATCATCGGTAAGAGGCATATATATGCGGCCCATTAAGTTTATAACGGCAAGTTTTTGCCCGTTTACTTCATAAACACCATGGCCCTTGCCCAAAACACCTAAAGGGTAATTGGCAGGCCTTAAAACGCGTTCATCACCAAAAGCATCAGCAGATTCTTTGCGGTCAAAAGCATGGTTACCTGAAGTTATAACATCTACACCACAAGTAAAGAGCTCTCTTGTTATCTCCCTTGTAATACCCTTGCCCCCGGCCGCATTTTCAGCGTTGACTATGGTAAAATCAGGGTGATAATCATTTTTTAGCCTGCCAATATTTTCTGCAAACATCTGCCTGCCTGAACTGCCAACTATATCCGCTATAAAAAGGATTTTCATTTATTTTGCCACATCCTGGGCGCGCACTTCACGAATTACAGTTACTTTTATTTGACCGGGGTATTCAAGCTCTTGTTCTACTTTTCTTGCAATGTCCCTTGCAAGAATTTGGGCTTCCTGGTCATTAACATCTTCCGGTTCTACAAGTATTCTAACTTCTCTTCCTGCCTGAATTGCATAAGCACTTTCTACGCCACGAAATGATTTTGCGAGTTTCTCAAGATTCTCTAAGCGCTTAAGATAATGCCCCATCGACTCTTTTCTTGCGCCAGGCCTTGCCGCAGAAATTGCATCTGCCGCGGCAATTATAAATGCCTCCACGCTTTCAGGAACAGCAAAACCTTCGTGATGAGAAAGAATTGCGTTAATCATTTTAGGTGACTCACCATATTTTTTTGCAAAATCGGCCGATATTTGGTGATGTGTGCCTTCCATTTCATGGTCTATTGCTTTACCAATGTCATGCATTAATGCCGCTTTTTTAGAAAATGCAATATCGGCACCTAACTCTCCGGCTATTGCACCTGCAAGCCATGTTACTTCTAATGTATGCTGTAACTGATTTTGACCGTAAGAAGTTCTGTATTTAAGTTTTCCCAAAAGTTTAAGAATTTCAGGGTTAAGGCCCGTCACCCCGGCTTCAAGTGCTGCCTGCTCTCCCACTTCACGCAGGTTTGTTTCCATATCACTTTTAACTTTATTTACAACCTCTTCAATTCTTGCTGGGTGAATTCTACCATCAGCAATAAGGCGTTGAAGAGAAATTTTCGCAATCTCCCTGCGTACACCGTCAAAAGCCGAAATTGTTATTGCTTCAGGGGTATCATCAATAATCAAATCAACACCCGTTGCCTGCTCAAATGCCCTTATGTTTCTACCCTCTCTGCCAATAATTCTGCCTTTTATTTCATCATTTGTAATTGGTACAGATGATACGGTTATTTCTGCCGTATGCTCCGCGGCTACCCTTTGTATTGCTATAGAAAGCACTTCTTTTGCGCGTTTATCAGCTGTTTCTTTTGCTTCCTGCTCTATTTTTTTAACAAGTATTATTGCGTCTTTTTTCTGTTCATCTTCATACGACTGCATAAGTATCTTTTTGGCCTCTTCCGCACTCATGCCAGATATGCGCTCAAGTACTTTACGCTGTTCTTCACGCGCAAGAACCAGTTGTTTTTTCTCCTCTTCAAGGGATTTTTCTAAGGCAACTAATGTGCGTTCAAATATAGTTAGATCGCGCTCTTTTTTATCTAGTATTTCAAGCTTTCTGTCTAAAGTTTCATCTCTTTGATTTAAGCGCCTTTCTGTTGCCTGCAGTTCTTGGCGGCGTTCGCGCGTTTCATTTTCAAATTGTTTGCGCTCCCGTTCCATTGTTTCGCGAACTTCCAGCATACCCTCTTTCTTTTTGCTATCGACAGCAGCTACAGCATCTTTTAATAACTGTTGAGCCTTTACTTCCGTTGACTTCATGTGCATCTTGCCATAAATAAAGCGCGCTAAATAACCAACAACAATACCAACTACTAAACCAATCAACATCATAGAATAAACATTCATTTAGACTTCCTCTTTTAATTTATTAAACCCTATTGCAAACTCCGGGTTACAGAAACTACTTTCTCTTCCGTTAATAAAACATTAACGGACACATCAAAATATTCTCTTGGCACAAACTCAACAACCGCAAAACTGTAAGCAAGACCAACACTAACCGTAAAGTCGTTTGTGGCAAGAAAACGATCGTAATAGCCATGCCCAAAACCAACCCTGTAACCGCATTCATCAAAAGCTATTGCCGGAACAAAAACAATATCAAAATGTTTAACCGCACTTCTTTTTTTAGCATCACTTTTCGGCTGATAAATGCCATAAGGGCCTTTTTCTAACACATCACACTTTGCATTAAATTCAAGTGCTTTAAGTGTTTTTGATTTTTCATTTATGCAAGGCAAAAACACTCTCTTACCTAAATTTAACGCTTTTCTAATCATACTTTTTGTATCAACTTCACATGGCATGGAACAATAAAACATTACTGTTTTTGCTTCTTTAAAGAAATCCAAATTAAAAAGTTTTGACGCAATGGCGGCACTTTTTTGCTCTACTTCAGTCGCAGTCAACTCATTTCTGCGTTTAAGAATTATTTTTCTTAACTGCGCTTTTTGCTCGCCAATACTCAAGACGCTTTTTGATTTCTTTTTCATAACCATTTTCCGTAGGTTCAAATAATACTTTAGGATCCGGCCAATACTCTTGGGCAACAAAAGCGCCTTCGTAATCGTGCGGGTAAAGATAATTAGCGCCATGCCCAAGTTTTTTGCCGTCAAGGTTAGCATCTTTTAAATGTATGGGAACTGCTCTTGACGGATTTTTTTCCACTTCTTCAAATGCCTTTTCACCTGCAAGGTAAGCCGCATTAGATTTTGGCGCCGTGGCTACATAAACTACTGCTTGCGCTAATGGGATTCGCGCCTCTGGCATACCTAAAAATTCAGCTGCTTTAAATGCACTTATAGCAACAACAAGCGCGTTTGGGTCTGCATTGCCCACATCTTCACTTGAACAAATAACAACCCTGCGAGCGATAAAACGCGGATCTTCGCCGGCAGATAACATTTTAGCCATCCAATAAAGAGCCGCATCGGGGTTAGAACCGCGCATTGATTTGATAAATGCCGATATATGGTCGTAGTGACCATCACCAGATTTATCATAAAGCAACGGTTTTTTTTGTATCGACTCTTTTGCCACAGACAAATCAAAAACTGCCGCTTGAGCATTGGCGTTAAGGGTTGAAAGCACACCAATTTCTAAAGCATTTAAAAGCCGCCTGGCATCATTTGCACAACCAGAAAGCAAATGCTCTTTTGCCTCATCAGTAATATTTATGTTAAGTGCTCCAAAACCATTTTGCTTGTCGCTCAAAGCATGCATTAATATGCCTTCTAAATCATGCTTTTGCAAAAGTTTAAACTCAAAGACAGTTGAGCGCGAAATAAGCGCCTGATTTACATAAAAATAAGGGTTTTCTGTAGTTATGCCTATAAGTGTTATAGTTCCTTTTTCCACATCGGGCAAAAGCGCATCTTGCTGACTGCGGTTAAAGTGATGAATTTCATCAACAAGTAAAATTGTTTTTTTGCCATCAGCCTGGCGTAAGCGCGCGCGGGCTATGGCTTTTCTTATATCATCTACCCCTGCTGTAACCGCATTCATCTGCTCAAAAGCAGATTTTGTTTTATTGGCAATTATTCTAACCAGCGCACTCTTGCCGGAACCCGGAGGGCCAAAGAAAATTACTGAATTTAACCTATCGGCCTCAATCATTCGCCAAAGCAGGGAACCCTTTGCCAATATTTGAGTTTGACCAAAATACTCCTCAAGTGTTTTTGGCGACATTCGTAAAGCAAGCGGCGCAAAAATCTTGTCTGAATTTTTTTTAGAAGTAGAAAAAAAATCAATTTGGTCCATAAAAATAAAAAACCCCACGTTGCCGTAATATTTAATAGTTTGAAGTCCCGTTATTTAGTGGGTGCTTGGAGCAGCGGCAATAAAGCCGTAGCTACCATTTTGCTCCCCTTTAAGGAACCTGTGGCCTCAAACTAATTAAACATACACCAACAACGCAGGGATAAATACACACAAAGCAATGCTTTTATGTTGAAATTGCCCTATCAAGCATTGTAATTAACTCTTCGGTTTTTTTATCCATTATTCCAGAGGTTACTTCTTTTGTGTTCTTTAAGCGGAACAGCTCTTCTGCAATACTTAACGCCGCCATAACCGCAAGTTTCTGGGTGTCTACGATGTTGGTGTCTCTTTTTAGCTCATTAATCTTATCTTCAACATACCGTGCTATTGGGGCAATAAAAAGCTCATCACCCGGAAGGGTGTCAACCTCATACTCAAAACCTAAAATTTTAACAATAACTTTTTCCATAGTTTAAAGCTTAAGTACATCAATCTTTTTTAAAACCTTTTCTACTTTTAAAATTAAATTTCTTTTTTCTTCTTTCCAAGAAGCACTTTGAGCAAAAACCAACCTGTTCCTTTCGTTATCCTCCTGTTGGAAACGAAGTTCAGCGTATAATTTCTCTTTTTCTGCATTTAACTGGTTAATCTTTCCTACAGCTAGTTTTACTTTTGTTTCTAACATATCTATTTTATTCATTTGTAGTTTAATTTTATAACAAATGCCAATAGGTGTCAAATTTAATAAGACATGAAAAAACAGAATGGGAAAAGGATAGAGTTAAAGAAGTTCTTTAGGAAATATATTATCCAGGCAAAGAATAGAGGCAGGGTCAAGTTGTTTTTTAAAAATTGATAGTTCTTTCATGCCATTTTCGCCAATCATTTCTGATAAAAATAAGTGTTTTAATTTACCAACACCATGCTCCGCGGAAACAGTGCCGCCAAGAGATATGGCTTTTTTTACCAGGCGTAAATAAAGCTCTTTACTTTTTAAATACTCACCTTGTGTTTTTGGCAAAATGTTTGCATGCAGGTGGCTTTCACCTATGTGCCCAAATACTAACCATTGCATAGCACAAGAACCAAATTGAGCATAATAAAACTCTAACATTTCAGCAAATGACTTATCTGGAACCGCTATATCTGTGCCGACTTTTGGAAGTTTATTTTTTGCAACTATCTCATTTACTTTTTCAGGCAAGCTATGGCGCATTTGCCTGAATGTTTCCTGTACAGACGATGTTGATGAAGAAAACCATACATCATCTATAGATGCGCCCGATTCTTCAATTAATTTTGCCCACTGCACACTTATAAGCGCTTCGTCTTGTATTTGTGTATCTATTTCCTGTTCAAAAAAGATTGCGGCATCGGCATAGGTAGGTATTAAGGGATATGAACTTATTAGCAAACCAAGGGCATTTTTATCGTAATACTCTAAAGACATAGGCTCAATTTGGTTTTTATCCGAACTCTTTGAAGTGTTTTTAGCATTCTCAACAAACTTCCATGATTGGCGCATATCTTTAAAAAAAACAACACCGCCAATGAGTTTGTTTTTTTGTGGCAAAAGCTTTAGCTCTACCTCTGTTATAACACCAAGAGTCCCCTCTTGACCTATAAAAATATCTACAGCGTCTACAGGATTGTTATTGTAATAACCAGCGGCGTTTTTAATTTGAGGCAAGGTGTACTTTGGAAGCGTAACACTTATTGTTTTACCTGAAAGTGTTGACAATTTAAGCTGACCATTCTTATCGGATATATACTGACCCCTGGTTAAATTAAGAACTTCCCCATTTGATAAAACAACTCTAACTCTAAGCACATGATTTCGCGTAGGACCATACTTTAAACCCCTGCTACCAGAAGCATTTGTGGCTAAATTACCACCGATGCTTGAGTTTTGTTCGGTTGGGTCTGGCGCAAAAATACAACCAATAGCTGCGGCTGTTTCTTTTATTGTTTTAACACTTACTCCTGACTGAACAGTTATTGTATGGCGAATTATATCAATGTTTAATATTTTATTAAGCAACTCCATTGAAAGCACAAAACCACCAAAAGGAACTCTCCCACCTGTCACTCCTGTACCGGCACCTGAAATGGTAACAGGTGTTTTAGATTTGCTTGCTTCAATTAAAAAATAAATTACATCTTTTTCCGACTCAACTAAAACAACTGCATCGGCGAAACCATTTGTTATGCCGGAATAATCTGAAAAATAAGATTTTATTATGTCTTTGTCTTTTTTATAAATCATTTATATTTCCCTTATTAAATTGCATTATTGCGGTCAAAATTAGTTGTCATGCCCGTGAAAACGGGTATCAAAAGTTTCTTGAATCATTGTGAATGGATTCCCGCTTAAGCTTGCCCTCGAGTGTTTTAATCGGGGGACATTCGGGAATGACGGACCTTTTATTTTGCTAACTATACTCTCCCACTTTGGCTGATAATGAATGAGCATTTTGTGGAGGTTTCGGCGAGGACTGTCTTAGCCCGCCAACAAAGTGGCGAGTTCCACAGCCGCCAAAAAAATGCGAATGAATAGCCATCGTGGGTGCATTTCTTTTGGTTACTTTTCTATTGGCAATAAAAGAAAAGTATCACAGGGATGCAGGGGCAGGATAGCCCCGCGGTTTTAATCAATTTTGTAATTGTATGACTTGCCTAAAAAATTACATATATAAATTTTATCTTAAAGAAGCGCCAAACTTTTTGGAAAGCATATCTATGAGGGATGAAACCTGTGTGTTGATTTCCTGGTCTGTAAGAGTTTTTTCAGCACTTCTAAAAGAAATTCTAAATGAATAACTTATTTTATCTTGCCCAAGCTTTTCATCTGTATAAACAGAAAAAAGGTCAAGGGAATCAAAATTACTTTGACCTTGAAACTTCTGCACGATAGCCGAATTTATTTCTGAAAACGCTACATTCTTATTTACAACAATTGAAATGTCGCGTTTTACGCAAGGGAAACGTTTGATACCTACATACTTTATCGCTGAATCTTTTACAAAATTTTTTAATATGTCCAAATCTATTTGAGCATAAAGAACTTCATTTTTTGTTTGAGTAATTAAATCCGGCCTTAAAACACCAAAACTTCCAATTAAAGTATTATCAACAAATATAGAGGCGGCTTTTCCAGGGTGGAAATTAGATGGTAAATTTGAGTTGGTGAATGTAATCGCAGAGTTACTAACATTGCCCAATAGTTCTGAAATCAAACCAGATAAATAATAAAAATCCATATTTAATGTGACTCTATTTTTTTCAAAACCCCACCACTCATCAAATACTTTTCCACTTAAAAGTATTCCAAGATGATTTCTCTCACTATCTTTTAAGAAAACTTTTCCAAACTCAAAATATCTAAATGACGAGAGACCTTCAGAAATATTCAGCGAAAAGTTTCTTAAAAGACCCTCTAAAAGAGTTGACCTTAGAACTTCATTTTCTTTTGATAAAGGGTTTGGTACAAACTCAAATGCATCAGCTCCGATGTCGTTTAGTCTTTTTTGAGTAGTAAAGCTGTAGTTCATTGCCTCAGAAAAACCAAAAGAGAGAAGTTTATTTCTAAGCAAAACTTCTGTTGTAACAATAGGCAAACCGCTAAAGCTTATCAGTGCATTGTTAGTTGGTATTTTATCGTAACCATAAATTCTGGCTATTTCTTCAATTAGGTCTGCTTCTTGCGATATATCATTTCTCCACGATGGGACAACAACACTAATTACACCACCATCTATTTTGGCCTTAATACCAAAGGCATTAAGAATTTCTACACTATCTTTTATAGGTATGTCAACTCCAAGGAGTTTTGTAATTCTTTGTGGCCTAAGTGTTAAAGTTACTGGAGTAAATTTATTTTTTATGCAGTCAACACTGTCAGTTATTACGCCACCTGCTATATCCACTATCAATTTTGCCGCACGCCTTAAAGCAAGCTCGCAAACTTCAAAAGAAACACCTCTTTCAAACCTGTAAGAAGCATCAGTTGAAAGTGCATTTTTTTTAGATGTTTTACGCACCATACCAGAATTAAAGACCGCACTTTCAAGAATTATTTTTTTTGTTGAATTTGTGACTCCGGAACTTTCCCCGCCCATAACACCAGCTATCGCAAGTGGTTTTAAACTATCTGCTATTATAATATCTTCCTTAGTTAATAAGTACTTTTTACCATCCAATGCAGATATGCTTTCACCATCAAGCGCATTTCTAACAATTATATTTTCGTTACTTACAACCGAAGCATCAAAGGCATGGAGTGGTGGCCAAGCTCAAACATAACATAGTTTGTTATATCCACAATGTTGTTTATGCTTCTAACTCCACATTTTTCAACTCTATCAGAAAGCCATTTAGGTGATTTTGCAACGCAAACATTGTCTATGCTAACACCCATGTACCTTGAACAGATGGCAGAATCATTTATTTTAACGGAGAGTTTTTTAGACGAGAATTTAAATTCTTTAACATCTGGTTTGTCTATTTTTTTCTTTAACTTTGCAGCAATTTCTCTTGCTATACCGCTATGGCTTAAACAATCCGGCCTGTTTGTTGCTATTTCAACTTCTAGTATCGCATCTTTTTCAATAACATTGTTTATATCAACCCCAAGAGGTTGATTTGGGTCTAAAACCATTATGCCTTCAGATTCCGACTTTAATGCAAGTTCCTTTTCGGAACAAATCATACCCTGAGATTCTATTGAACGAATTTTTACTTTTTCAATTTTAAAATCACCAGGCAAAACAGCACCAATTAAAGCTACGGCAACAACTTGGCCTTGTGCCACATTTTTTGCGCCGCAAACAACCGAATATTCACTTGTTCCATCTGTTAAACGACACAAAGTTAATTTATCGGCATTTGGATGAGCAATAACCTCTAAAACCTTAGCAGTTACAACACCAACCCATTTTGGGCTATCCATTAAAACCTTTGACTCTATACCTTGCAACATTAGCATTTCGGCAAGCGCTTTTGGCTGGTAATCAAAATTAACATGGCCTTTTAGCCAGTTGTAGGATATTTTCATAGTTTGTTAAATTGTTTTAAGAACTGATAGTTATTTTCATAAAGCAGGCGCATATCGTCTATTGAATACTTTAACATACAAAACCTTTCAACACCTATACCAAACGCAAAACCAGAATATTTTTCGGGGTCTATATTAACTGCCTTAAGCACATTTGGGTGTACCATTCCACAACCAAGCACTTCAAGCCAACCTTCATTTTTACAAATTCTGCAACCTTTGCCACCGCACATAATACACTGTACATCAAGTTCCGCAGATGGTTCCGTAAATTGAAAATGAGATGGCCTAAAGCGAACATTATACCCAGAAACAGAAAAAAACTGCCTTACAAAAGAGGTAAGTACACCTTTTAAGTCGGCAAAGGTTACATTTTCATCAACCAATAGACCTTCCACCTGATGAAAAATAGCGCTATGGGTTGCATCGGTTGCTTCGTTTCTGTAAACCCTGCCTGGCGCAATAATTTTAATTGGCGGAGTCTTTTTTTCTTTCATTACACGAATTTGAACTGGTGATGTGTGTGTTCTTAGAAGGCGTTTTTGACCTTCAAGCTCACCAGAAAGGTAAAATGTATCTTGAGTGTCCCGCGCCGGATGGTTTTTAGGAATGTTTAGCGCCTCAAAATTATACCATTCATTTTCAATTTCCGGGCCAAGCGCGACCTCAAAACCCATAGCTTCAAAAATTGATGATATATCCTGAAGTGTTTTTCTTAACGGATGAGTTATTCCCTTTAAAAAAGGAAAACCTGGCAAGCCGACATCAATTTTTTCGGCCGCAAGCTTTTCTTTAAGTTTAACAACTTCAATTTCATTTATTTTTGACTGAATTAGTAACGCAATCTCTTCTTTTAGTTGATTTGCACTCTCACCAAAAACCTTTCTTTCTTGCACGGGTATTGTTGAAAGCGTACGAAGAAGTTCCGTTATAAAACCACTTCTACCCAAGTAAGAAATCTTGATTCTTTCAAGCTCTGCGTGGGTGGATGCGGTTTTTAACGCTTCTAAGACATTGTTTCTAATAGTTTTTATTACTGTCATTGTAATTTTTAGGCAACTACTTTTACATTTGCATCTTTTGCTATTTGTGCAATGTTTGTAAATGCCGCTGGGTCATTTACTGCAAGTTCTGCAAGCATTTTTCTATCTACTAATACATTAGCTTTTTTAAGGCCTGATATTAAGCGGCTGTATGACAAACCATTTTCACGGGCAGCCGCGTTTAAGCGCACTATCCATAAAGACCTAAAATCGCCTTTTCTGTCTTTTCTATGTTCATAGGCAAAAACCAAAGATTTTTCTATCTGCTGAATTACCATTCTCCAGCGATTTTTCTTTGTGGCGTAATAGCCCTTTGCCATTCTAAAGTACTTTTTTTTGCTTTGCCTGGTTGCAACTACACTTTTTGCTCTCATCTTTTTTCTCCTAATTTCGCGTCCCGCCCATCGGCGGGACTTAGTATTCACTTCGTTCATACTTGGTTTGGCTAATATGATTTCGCCAAACCGCTCTACAAGGGAAAACCTATGGTTTTCCCGTTTCGTCGTCGCTTGTCCCGCCAACGGCGGGACTGCGCTGAACCCTTTCTTAAGTTGTAAAAAGATCATTTTATTGCGTCTCGCCTGTCTGCGGACTTAGTCCGCCTGCGGCGAGACATTGTATTTCACTTCGGTTTGAAACAACATTTTTAATTGGATAAGTTTAAGCGTATGGAATAAGTGCTTTTATTAGTTTTTCATTCATTTTGTTTACTATTGTTTGACGACGAAGTTTTCTGCCATTGCTTGACTTCATACCTGTCATTAAATGTCTCAAACCTTGTTTTTTGTGTGCAACTTTACCACTTTTTGTTACTTTAAAACGTTTTTTTGCTCCACTGTGTGATTTTATTTTAGGCATTTAAAGCCCTCCATTTAACCCGGATTTTGCATTGGTTCTCAAACCTATTGCAAAGTTCGGGTTTGATTATTTTTTAGGTGCAAGGTGCATTATTAATCTTGTACCAAACATTAACGGCGACCGTTCTACAACCGCTATATCTAAAAGTGATGCTTTTATCTTTTCTATTAAGGCAGTACCTAACTCCCTGTGTTGCATTTCTCTGCCCATAAATATTACGCTGATTTGCACTTTGTCTTTCTTTTCAAGAAACTCTCTGGCATGTTTAATTTTTATTGCCAAATCATGTTCACCAATTTTTAAGCGAACTCTTATTTCCTTTAGATGTACAATTTTTTGTTTCTTTTTTGCTTCTTTGGCTTTCTTATCCATTTCATATCGAAACTTCGTAAAGTCATCTACTTTGCAAACTGGAGGTGTTGCCGCTGGGGCAATTTCAATTAAATCAAGCCCTCTTTCTTGTGCTAATGCCAAAGCCTCGTTAATAGTTTTAACACCAATTAAACTTCCATCAAAATCCACTAAGCGCACTTGCGGCACTCTAATTTGATGATTGATTCTAAGTTTTCTATCTACGGTAATCCCCCTATTGTCCAAACGGACAGTTTAATAAAAAAAGGATGGCATAATAACGCCATCCTTGATATACGCTTTTACCTTTTTCCACAATTATCGGGTGAAGGTGAGCCAAGTTGGCCACTTCTTTTATTGGTAATGAATTTAGACAGGTGCAGTGTAGCAAAAGCCGCCAGTATTGTCAAAACTATGTACAATATGTGGCAATAACTTTCAAAAGAATTATAAGGCAATTAACCAGATATTCCTCTAAACATTATCATTGTTTATGTGGCGGAACCCGCACCTTCATATTCTTCATCCACTCAGAAAAATTGACGAGCCCATATGCACTTATAAGAACATAGAACGGAATTATTGGTATTTTGTAACGGGAAACTCCTATCACGCCTGTGCAAAGACTAAAATATACAATTATTGCCATTAAAACAGCCCATGAAAAAAAATCCTTTCTGATCATTTTCAATGACCCTACAACCGCAAATAAATATACGAAAAAAAGATACAACGCTATAACCAGTCCTATTCCAATTTCATAGATATTTTTATTCGCGAAAAACCATCTAATCATTTCGAAATAATTATTAAATGAACAAAAATCATATTTCTTTTCTGTTTTCTTTATTCCTAACATATCACAGGTCTGAGATGCCGTCAGATTGGCAAACATATTAACGATACCCACACAATGGCGTTTAAAATATGTCCATGGATATTTGTGAATATACTCTACGGCAAGCTCTTTATATATCTGCGATTGCATCATAGGGTTTTCTATTTTTTCTATCCCTCTATCCTGTGCTCGCTTATAGAATTCATCGGAGACTTCCTCATATGTTTTGCCCGTCCTTGCAACCTCAGTATATATCGTGTTGAAATGGAGATTGTATCCGGTTATATGCGAAACGGCAAAAACCCCATAATCGTGATAATTTCTAACCATCCAAAAAGATATTATGAAAAAAAATGCCACAGTTATACATATTATCGCCTTTGATTTAATTCGAAACATGATTTTTCTATCCAGAAGCATGATAATAATGTATACAAAAATAAAATACTGGGCAATTGGTCTGACCAAAACAGCTATCCCAAGAAATAAACCAGCAAAAAGCACATACCACAGCTTCCGTTCTTTAAGCCAATAGACAAAACTGGTAATTGAGGCCAGAAACACAACAGTAAACAAAATATCTGCAAGCAAATAAGAACAATACATAATCATATGGGGGTCAATCGCGCACATAAAAGTTGCAATGAGGGATATTTTGGAACTTTTAAAAATAATGTTCCCCAGCATAAAAACCAATAGCAGACCTAATATATTAAGCACTATCTGAAATAAAAGGACTACCCACGGTTTTACGCCGAAAACACTATATACACTAGCAATAAAAAGAGGGTATCCTGGAGTTCTGAACGCATCATAAAATTCGTCAGGAGACGCGATTATTTTGTTTTGCACAATATTAACCGCATATTCATGATATGTAATAGCGTCACTAACAATAATTTTTTCTTTTTCAATGATTGGGTCCCAAGGTTTCGCAGCCATAAAAAATGAAAGCCGCAATAAAAACCCAACTAGGATAATTGCCACAAGAATAATGTGTGTTTTTTTAAAGTATTGTATCAGAGTGCTTTTCATGATTTGTTATGGTGTACTTTAAGAATGCCAAAAAACCCCTTTATTTCTTCCATAAACTGATGATAGGTGCGAATCTGCAACAACCTCCGCAATATGATACGGGGCCGCATATAAAAATTTTTATGTACGATATTATAATAATACTGCAATCGTTCTTGGCTAATAGTCGGCAAATTAAGATTCAATTCGGACATATTATATTTTGACCAATCAAGATCTGAGAGATATCCATTATCTTTTGCCCAACAAAAAAGTTCTGTCCCTGGATATGCGGTCGTAATATTAAAATGGACCTGGTCAGGGTCAAGTTTGAAAGCAAAATCAATTGTCTTTCTGATCGTTTCTTCATTCTCTCCGGGATTTCCTAACATAAACGATGCTCTGGTATTTATGCCGACTCTCCTCGCTTTTTTTACCATTTCAATTACTTTTGCCAAGTCAATATTTTTCCGTATGTTTTTTAAAATTGTCGGGTCCGCACTTTCCACGCCGAATAGAATCAAATGACATCCAGCTTTTTTCATAATTCTCATCATATCTTCATTAATCAAATCAACACGAGTAAAACAGGACCAACTGATATTTAGTTTACTTTTGATCAATTGATCGCACAAACCGGTAACTGTATCATGAAATGCCGTAAAAGCATCGTCATAGAAAGCAATTTCCATAATACCATATTCCCGATGCAGCAGTTTTATCTCATTAAAAATATTTTCAGGAGAACGCTTCCGTACCTTACCTTGGAATGTTCGATAACAGAATGTACATCTCCCGGGACATCCGCGCGTTGCAAAAATACTCATGGCTGGAAGCTGCCTATAAGATCCAACCGCGGGAAAATACTTTTTCATTGGAAGCAAATGATACGCAGGCGGAGGGATTTCGTTAATATCTGCTATCAATGGCCGTTCGGCATTATGAACAATGCGACCATCTTTCTTGTAAGATACCCCGAGAATTGTTTCTATCGCTTTACCCGATACCAGCTCCAACATCGTCATTTCACCTTCTCCACGCACAACTATATCAACACACGCATTAGACAACACATCATCGGGCAAAACAGTTGGATGCACACCCCCGAAAATAATTGTTGTTTTAGGAGATATTTTTTTACATATCTCTGCAACCTTAAGCGCATGTGTGATGAGTGGGGTTGTAGATGTTATGCCAATAAATGCGGGAAATGACTGAATGTCAAATAGTCTTTTTTCAATAGCGAACAGTCCAAGCTTTTCAGCCGTACAATCAAGAATAGAAACCGCATACCCATGTTTTTCAAGACAACTTGCAATATAGGCAATTCCTAAACTCGGAAGACAACTGCCGATGTTTTTCCAGAAATTACTTTTTGATTCAATTATCCATGGAGGATTAATAAGCAACACATCATTTTTCATAGAAAAATTCTATACTTAAGCAATATCCAAACCGCCATAAGCCCATCTCTGAGCCTGATTTTCTTTCCTTCCTCAAATTTCCTCGGATTGTATGAAATAGGCACTTCAACTATATGTATTTTTTTTCGCAATAATTTTGCGGTTATCTCCGGGCAAAATTCAAATCGTTTGCTTTGCAGATCAATACCACGAAGCACAGCCGTTCTGAAAACCTTGTAGCCCGTTGCTTCATCTGTTAATTTTGAAAAATACAACATATTCGTAAGAAAGGTAAGGAAAATACCGCCAATAGCATACGATAAATACGAAATTTTATGTTGCTTTTTCAACATTCTTGAACCATAAACTACCTGTATGCCATTATCATTAAACGGCTGTAATAACCCCTCGTAATCATTCGGATCATATTCTAAATCCGCATCTTGTATGATAACGATATCTCCCGTTACAAACTTTAACCCCTCTCTGATTGCCACTCCTTTTCCTCTATTTGACGGCAACCGCTTGAGTAATATTTTTTGATGATCCCTTAGAATGCCTTCAGCTTTTTCATAGGTTTCATCACTGGAACCATCATCAACGACTATGATCTCAGATATTTCCGGACGATCACAGACCTTAAGCAATATCATTTCAATGAATTTTTCTTCGTTATATACGGGTATGATAACCGATACTTTTGACTTTACAACACTCATTTGATTCTTCCTATATA
The DNA here is from genome assembly GCA_023228045.1 of Endomicrobiales bacterium. Classification (NCBI taxonomy): domain Bacteria; kingdom Pseudomonadati; phylum Elusimicrobiota; class Endomicrobiia; order Endomicrobiales; species Endomicrobiales bacterium. Next base: position 38,090 of record JALOBY010000012.1, read on the forward strand.
TTTCTTAACTGTTGAGAAAACCCATTGATAATAGTTCCATGATTCCTTCTGTGAATCTATTATCATTGATAAACCGCTTGGTTTAGCTTTTACCATGCTTATTTTTTGAATTATCCTTCTTTCTTGTCCATCTTATCCAATATGTCTGTGATATTTGTCAAAATTACTTATCAAAACTACTTTCTTTCTTCTATAATTTTATTCGCAAATTCTATAAATTCTTCTATTGATTTAACACCAAGGTCTTCGCCATTGCGGGCACGAATGGCTACTGTATTTGCTTCCATTTCTTTATATCCTACAACTAAAAGATATGGGGTTTTACTAAGTGTTGCTTCTCTAATTTTAAAACCGATTTTCTCATTTCTATCGTCAACTTCAGCTCTAAAACCTGACTTATTAAGTTTGTCTAATATAGATGTTGCATAGGCACTTTGATCGGTAGTTATTGTTAAAATTGAAACCTGAACCGGAGCAAGCCACAATGGAAAAGCACCTGCATAGTGTTCAATAAGGATACCGAAGAAGCGCTCCAGCGAGCCCAGAAGCGCGCGGTGAATCATATACGGGCGTACTTTTTTACTGGTCTGGTCTACATATGTCATATCAAAACGGTCAGGCTCGTTAAAATCAAATTGGATAGTGGAGCATTGCCATTCGCGATTAAGAGCATCTTTTATCTTAATATCTATTTTAGGGCCGTAGAAAGCGCCGCCGCCTTCGTCAAGCGTACAGGTAAGGCCTTCAGCTTTAACAGCTTCTTCAAGCGCTTTGGTAGCATCGTTCCAAAGTGCTACATCGCCGACTGATTTTTCTTTAGGTTTTGTGGCAAGATAAACGGCAAATTCTTTGAACCCGAACGCGTTGAGCATGCTCAAACAAAATCTCAGTACCCGGCGAATTTCATCTGGCATCTGGTCCGGGCGACATATAATGTGTGCATCATCCTGCGTAAATCCGCGGACACGCATAAGACCGTGCAGCACTCCGCTTTTCTCATAGCGATAAACAGTGCCGAGCTCAGCCCAACGCAGAGGCAGGTCGCGATAGGAGTGGAGCGAACTTTTATAAATCATTATGTGGAATGGGCAGTTCATGGGCCTGGCGAAATAATCATCTCCATCAACTTCCATAGGGGCATACATGCTCTCTTTATAGAAATCAAGGTGGCCGCTGGTCTGCCAAAGGTTTGCTCGGCCAATGTGTGGCGTATAAACTATATCATAACCATTTTCTATATGTTGGGCACGCCAGAAATCTTCAATTATCATACGGATTTTGGCACCCTTTGGATGCCAGAGAATAAGGCCAGGACCAACTTCTTCAGCTGTGGAGTAGAGGTTAAGTTCCCTGCCAATTTTACGGTGATCGCGTTTTTTTGCTTCTTCAAGCGTAAATACATATGCTTCAAGTTCTTCTTTTGTGCTAAAAGCAGTACCGTATATGCGTTGAAGCTGTTCGCGTTTTTCGTCGCCGCGCCAATAAGCGCCCGCAAGTGAGAGTAGTTTAAAGTGCTTAATGCCTGATGTATAAGGTACATGAGGGCCGCGACACAGGTCTACAAAATTGCCAGATTTATAAAAAGTTATTTCGCCGTCCGCTATATCATTTAATATCTCAAGTTTATATTTTTCCCCACGAGAAGAAAAATACTCCTCTGCCTCTTTTTTGCTTATAGGAGTACAGACAAACTTGTCATTATTTTTTGCCAGCTTACGCATTTGAACTTCAATTTTTTCTAAGTCATCAGGAGTAAATTTGGTTGGACGGTCAAAATCGTAGTAAAAACCATCGTCAATTGACGGGCCAATTGCGACTTTTGTTTCAGGAAATAACTCTACAACCGCGGCTGCCATTAAATGTGCAGTGGAGTGTCTGAGTGTGGAGAGTTCTATAGGTTTTTTTTCTGACATAATTTTAGTTTGGTGCCCGGTAGAGGACTCGAACCTCTGACCCCTTCCATGTCAAGGAAGTACTCTAACCAACTGAGCTAACCGGGCATTATTAATAAATATTTAAGGCGTGGGTCGGAGTTGAACCGACGAATAAAGGTTTTGCAGACCTCTCCCTTAACCACTTGGGTACCACGCCGATATAAAAAAAGATGATATTAAAATACCCCGTCAATTGTCAATTTTTAAGTCGCAAGAACTTTTTAACTGCGGTGCTTAAAACCGACTCATTTGCCAACTCTTTTATCAATTTTATTTTCTCTTTTGCGGATGCTTCACCCTTAGAAATTAACAAATCAATTTTATCAAAAGAAGTCCATTTATAGTTTTTCACATCAGCAGAGATTACTACATTTGCCTCTTTAAGCAATAAGTTGTTAAGTAAGATAGCAGATATGTATTTTGAACGAGCTAATGTTTCCCCTGCCTTTTCCAAATTTGCGTTTTTGGTTACCTTGCCTTTTACATCAATACCAACTATCAATTGCGCACCCATTCTTTTTATAGCAGGCACAGGAGTTGAACCAACATAGCCGCCATCGTTGCAAAGAAATCCGTTTATACGCACTGGAGGAAATATACCGGCTATGGAGGAGGATGCCAAAACTGCATCGCGCAAACGGCCGCAAGTTAGATACACCGGCAAAGCATTTTCCAAATCTGTTACAACTATGCACAAAGGTATTTGAGTTTGTAATATATCTATATCGGGTATTAACTCATATACTGGTTCTTTTAGTTTTTCTAAAGAAAATAACGAGTATTGAGTTTCTTCAACATAGTGCAGATAACCCTGCTTAATAAACTCTTTCGCGTTTGATACAAACGACTTTTGATTGTTTTGCTTATCGGAAAATATACGCATTTTTGCCTGAGGTATGTATTTTGATAGCACCGTTTTAATTTTTTGCTCAACATTTGCGATGTTTGGATCTGTTGCATAACACGCGCTAACTATCGCACCCATAGACGCGCCTGCTAAATAAGATATTGGAACCTTTTCTTGTTCAAATACCTTTAGTACGCCAATGTGAGAAAGCCCCCTTGCACCACCACTACCAAGAGCAAGACCAATTTTTTTCATATAAATTAATCCTCAAAAGATTTAATAACCCAATTGTCCGCAAGCGGCACCAATATCTGCCCCTTTTGGTAAGCGCACAGCGGTAAATATATTTCGTTCCGTTAAATAATTATAAAAGTTTTCCACTGTGCTTAGGTCCGGTGCTTCATAAGTTCTACCAAGTGTTTTGTTATACGGTATTAAGTTCACCTTAACTTCAACTTTTTCTGTTTGATATTTTCTTAAAAGATCGGCAAGTTTTACTGCATCTTGTTTTGCATCATTAATATTTTTTATAAGAATATACTCAATAGTCAATGGAACTTTATTTTCTTCACAGTACGAAATACTAGACGACATAATATCTTCTATATCATTGTTTATTGCGGAAGGAATAATGCAATGCCTTTTGCGGTCATCGGCACTGTGAAGTGATATGGCCAAGCGCACGCCAGGCAATGCATTTTCAAACGACTTTATTTTTTCAACTATTCCAACTGTGGAAACTGTAATATGCTTTCTGCCTAAATTAAAACCTTTTGGGTCAGTTAAAGTTTTTATAGCAATCAGCAAGTTTGTATAGTTCATTAACGGCTCGCCGCTGCCCATAAACAAAACTCCAGATATGTGATGCCCTGTGTATTCTTCTATCTGCAAAACTTGTTCCAAAATTTCACCGCTTGAAAGATTTCTTACAAAACCATCTTTACCGGATGCGCAGAAAGCACAACCCATAGCACAACCAACCTGCGTAGAAATACAAACTGAAAACTTATCCTTTGCTGGCAAAAAAACTGCAGAAACGCAATTACCATCTGAAAGAAGGAAATCAAAGCGTTTAGTCGCATCTATTTTTGAATTGGATACTTTAGCGATGCCCATTGAACGCAGCAAAAAATTACCTTCTAATGCGTGCCTTAACTCCAAAGGTATATTTTTAAAATCTGCAAATGAATTCGCTTTTTTATCATATATCCATTGTAATAATTGTCTTACACGGTAAGTTTCAAAATTACCATGCAAAAGAAATTCTTCTAATGCAAATTTGTCGTAATCTAATATCAACTTCCTCATTTACAATACTCTCCTAAGCGATGCTGCAAAAAAACCATCCATATTGTGTATGTGTGGGTATGACCTAAAATAACCTTCTTTGGTAACAAACTGAGCAAACATTTTATTTTCACCTATGTTTTGGACAACAAAGTTTTTATTTTTATTCAAAAAGTGCGAAACCACGGCTTCATTTTCTTCCGGTTCCGTTGAACAGGTTACATAAAGTAACTGCCCGCCAACTTTAAGCATCTTTGCCGCACTTTCAATAAGTTCTTTTTGCAATTTCGGAAATTTTACAATAATGTCATCTTGTGTTTTATTCCACTTAATGTCGGGTTTCCTTCTCAAGGTTCCAAGACCGCTACAGGGAGCATCTAACAAAACCTTATCAGCATTTTGAATTTCAACACTTAGAGCATCAGCAATTTTAAACTCAATATTATTTGCCAAAACTATTTTTGCCGTTTCTCTTGCCTTAGCAATTTTTTGCGCAGATGAATCTATAGCGATTATTTTTGCCTTTGAAAGTTGTGATAAAAATATACTTTTAGTGCCACTCCCGCAACAAACATCAACTATAAAATCACTATCGTTAGCTTGAAGTAAAAGACAAACTAACTGAGAAGCTTCGTCTTGAACAAAAATATTTTTTTGGTCAATGCCAGTTATTGATGCAAGCTCTGGCGGCTTTTCAACATTTAAACCATACGGACTGTATTTGCATAGCGTAGCATTGTAGCCTTGACTATTTAGTTCTTGTAATACAAACTCAGGTGTTGACTTATGCTGATTTATCCTTAAAGTTAGATCTGGCGATATATTGCAAGCGTTTATAAGTTTAATTGCTTCTTCTTTTGAAAACCTTTCAAACCAGCGCTCAATTAACCATTCTGGAAATGAATACTCAATAGAAGCTTTAAGAAGCGCATCATCGGGCAATTTAATCGTATCTTTTTCTCTTAGATATTTGCGAAGTAACGCATTTACTAACTTGCCCGATGTTTCTGACACGCCTATTTTTGCGGCCTCAACACTCTCAAATATGGCGGCGTAAGGTGCAACTCGTTGCGATGCATAAATCAATTGAGACAAACCAACAAGAATAATGTTTTTAAGTAACTTAGGCGTTTTTTGCGGATTATTAAGCAGTTTGTTTGCAAACCAGTCAAGTGTATTTAAATGCCGAACCACACCCCAAACAAGAAAACGGACAAAACCTTTATCGGAAATATTTCTATCTGAGTTTAACTCTTTTGATAGCAATGCAGAAAGATTTGCTTTTGCAGGTTTAAACTTTGTAAGAATTTGCGCCGCTTGAAGTCGTGAATTTTGTTTTAATTTAATTGCGTGCATTAAATTTCATCTAATTTAATTGTTTCTAAGTGCTCTATTCTTTTTTCTACTGGTGGATGCGTAGAAAATAACGACATTAATGTGCGTGAATTAAAAGGACTTACAATAAACATATGCGCTGTTGTCGGGTTTATATTCTCCCCATAGCGAGCGGCAGGAGCAGAAATTTTTCTTAACGCACTGGCAAGTGCCAAAGGTTTATGTGAAATTCTGGCACCTGTTGCATCGGCCTCAAACTCTCTTGAACGAGATACAGCCGCCTGAATAAGCATTGCAGCAATTGGAGCGATAATTCCAACAAAAAGCAACATAATCAAACGGAAATTACCACTTTGACGGTTATTGCCTCCAAACATTGCTCCCCACTGTGCAAAGCGAGCAAGCATAAAAATCGCGCCTGCCAATGTTGCAGCTATAGAGCCAATTAGTATGTCGCGATTTTTAACATGGGAAAGCTCATGCGCAAGCACACCAAGAAGCTCGTCTTTTGTTAGCATTTCTACAATTGAGTTTGTAACTGCAACCGACGCATTTTGTGGGTTTCTGCCTGTTGCAAAAGCGTTTGGCATAGGGTTTTCTACTATATAGAGCTTCGGCATTGGTATACCTGCATTTTGAGTGAGTTTTCTTACACCTTCAAAAAGCCATGGCATCTGGCTTTCCTCCAGCGGTTTTGCCCTGTACATTGCAAGCACAATTTTATCTGAAAACCAATAAGACACAAAGTTCATAACAGCGGCAAAAAGGAATGCTATAACCATGCCACTTCTTCCGCCGACAAGCATACCAATTGCAACTAGCAATATGGTCATTAACATCATCAAAAAAACTGTTCTAAAAATATTCATTTCATACCTCCGAAAATCTTTTCTACGCTTTCATATTGTTCAAAAATAAAACCCAATGGAATTTTGTTGTTAATTGCAAAAATGTCCGCGCCGACAACAACTTTGTTTGCAGGGTGCACTGTTTCTATAAGCAATGCGCCAAGACCACAAGCAATAACAATCCCCTTTTTAGGCAAAATACTGATAAGCTGGCCGCAAACAAAATTTTCGCCAATTGGCCCGGTAAATATTTTTGCGCCAATAACTTTAAATGTAGTTGTTTGAGCGTTTAGCACCATTGCAGTGTGAGCACTAGGCCAAGGGTTCGTGCCACGGATTAGGTTTAAAATATCTTGAGCATTTTTTTGCCACTTTATAAAACCATCAGATTTTTTTAGCGAGTGGGCAACCGTTACAGTGCCCTCTTGCTTTATGCCCGCACAGTCGCCTTTCTTTATTTTATCTAATGTTTCATGCATAACTTCTATGCCAAGTGTTGTTAATTTTTCAAAAAGTTCTTTTGCACTATCTTGAGGTAAAACTGACATTTCCTTTTGCACTAAAACTGGCCCGCTGTCTAATGTTTTTTCAAGCCAGAAAGAAGAAACTCCTGTTTTACTTTCCCCATTTATTAATGCCCACTGAACCGGAGCCGCTCCGCGGTATTTTGGCAACAGCGAAAAATGTATGTTAAAGCAACCATATAACGGAATGCTAAAAACACTCTGAGGTATTAACTTACCATAAGCCACAACCACACCGACATCAGGCTTGAAATTTTTAATTATTTTTACATCTTCATTCGACAATTTTTCCGGCTGATAAACAGGCAAAGAAAGCTTTAAAGCGGCGGTTTTAACGGCCGAAGCGGTAAGCATAAGCTTTCTTCCTTTGGGTTTATCGCTCTGTGTGAAAACACAAAGAACGGCTTCAGTTTTTGTAGCATCTTTTAAAAAGTTTGCGGCTACTTCAGGTGTTCCAAAAAAAATAATTCTAAGTTTTTTATTTACCATTTATTCTCTTGCTTTCTTATTTCTATTTCTTTTTTAACTTCCTGCCTTTGAAGCGGTGGCAAATTGTCTAAAAGCACTTTGCCATTTAAATGATCTATTTCGTGTTGCAATGCCCTGCTGAGCAACATATCTTGGGCATCTACTACAAAAACTTTGCCGTTTTCGTCTAAAGCGCGAACACGCACAAATTTAGCACGTTTTATTTTTCTGTAAATTCCGGGAAAAGAAAGACAACCCTCTTCTGCGTGCGATACCCCTTCGCGTTTTTCTATTTTAGGATTTATAAAAACCATAGGG
>JALOBY010000013.1 GCA_023228045.1 Endomicrobiales bacterium
GCGACGACGAAACGGGAAAACCATAGGTTTTCCCTTGTAGAGCGGTTTGGCGAAATCATATTAGCCAAACCAAGTATGAACGAAGTGAATACTAAGTCCGCCGACAGGCGGGACGCGATATTAGGAGGGAGAAATGAAAAAGTTAAGTTTTGTTTTAACAGTAGTGTTGCTGTTTTGTGTAGTTGTAGTTTTAGAGGCAAAAAAAACACCGGCAGAAAACAATTTCGGGATTGTTGGCGCGTGTGAGGGTGTGAAATCAGATGATGCTCAGAGTATGGATAAAAGTAAATGTCCTGTTGTAGTTTCTACTGAAAATACAGTTGTAGAGTCAATGGAAGGCGGGAAAGTTGTCTCCGGCCCCGATGGTAAGAAATACATAGATCACACAGTTGGTGTTGGAACAGCGTTGGCCACATCTGGGGTAGAAGTAAAAAAAAGTAGCTGTTGTTCTTGCGAGTGCTGCAAAAATTGCAAAAAATGCACCTCCAAAGATTACAAAATGCGCTCGGTTAATCAGACTATCAAATGCGAATGTTGCGATAAGGGCAACTGCAGTACAGGTTGTTCATGCGGCTGTAATGGAAAGTGTTCTGCAAAAGATAAATAAAAGTTCGTATCTGATTTTTAAATTTAATTTTTAATCCCCGGCTTTGAAAAAATAACTTAAACCAAAAACAGCTAAGGCCGCCAATAGATATATGTGGGCTTGGTTGTTTTATGTAATGAAATTTGTAAAAATAATGCCATTATGAATAAAATTTACCTTGATCACAGCGCAACAACGCCGCTAAAATCACAAGTGCTTGAAGCAATGCTTCCGTATTTTTCCAACAGTTTTGGAAACCCATCAAGCGCACACGGTTTTGGCCAAGAAGCTTTAAATGTCCTTGCAAAAGCAAGAGCAGAAGTTGCAGGCATACTAAATGCTCAAAGAGAAGAAGAGATAATTTTTACAAGTGGTGGCACAGAGTCGGACAATATGGCGCTAAAAGGTGTTGCTTATGCCCGCAAAAATGAAGGCAGGCATATAATTACAACACAAATTGAGCATCATGCCATTTTATCTGTTTGTGAACAATTAGAGAAAGAGGGTTTTAGCATAACCTTTGTAGCGCCACAAAAAGACGGCTGCGTAAGCGCTCAAAGTGTAATAAACGCAATTCGCCCCGACACAATATTAGTAAGCGTAATGCACGCAAACAATGAAACCGGTGCGTTAGAGCCGGTAGAAGAAATTGCAAATGTGCTTGAGCAAAAAAACATTTTGCGCCAAAACAGTGCTTTGCCGCAAATATATATTCATACCGATGCGGTACAATCTGCCGGAAAGATAACGCTTGATGTGCAAAAATTAAAAGTTAATATGCTTTCGCTTTCAGCGCATAAGTTTTACGGCCCAAAAGGCATTGGCGTGCTTTATGTTAAAAGTGGCACAAAAATAATTCCTTTAATGCAAGGCGGCCATCAAGAGAGAAATATAAGGCCGGGAACAGAAAACATACCGAGTATAGTTGGCCTTAGCGCCGCGCTTAAGCTTTGTGTTCAAAATATGCAAACTGAAAGCTTAAGGTTAGCCCAGCTACGCGATCGGCTTGAAAACGGTGTATTATCAAACATAAAAAAGGCCTATGTAAATGCAAACAAATGCCCGCGTTTAGGTAATGTAACAAGTATAAGTTTTGAGGCAATAGAAGCTGAAGCGTTGCTTGTAATGTTAGATATGGCAGGCATTGCGGTTTCCACAGGTTCTGCCTGTGCTTCAGGCTCACAAGATGCATCGCATGTGTTACGCGCAATGGGTGTTGACCCGGCACTTGCAAGGGGCACAGTGCGCTTTTCGTTGGGTGCGCAAAACACGCAGGAACAAATAGAATATGTATTAAAAACGCTCCCCGAATTTGTGGCAAAATTGCGTGCAATGTCACCTATGTGGAAAAGCTAGAAATGAAAAAGGTTCTAGTGGCAATGTCTGGCGGTGTAGATTCATCTGTTGCGGCAATGCTGCTAAAAGAACAGGGCTATGAGGTAGTTGGCGCGACAATGCGCCTTTGGCACGCAAATGACGATAAAAAACGCCCTGGTGGGTGTTGCTCCATTGAAGATATATCAGATGCAAAACGCGTTTGCAATGTATTAAACATTGCTCACTATGTTTTTAACTTTGAAAGTGAGTTTAAAAAGTTTGTAGTTGATAATTTTGTAAAAGAGTACTTCTGCGCAAGAACACCAAATCCCTGTATAATCTGCAATCAAAAAATGAAGTTTGAAATTTTTCTACAACGAGCCATTGCTATGGGTTTTGATTATATAGCCACGGGGCACTATGCAAATGTTGAACACGCGCAACATTTGCGCCTAAAAAAATCTACAGACAAAACAAAAGATCAGTCGTACGCTCTATTTCGCCTTGATGAAAGGAAATTAGAAAGAATATTGTTCCCGCTCGGCGAATTATCAAAAAAAGAGGTTCGCCAAATAGCGCAAAACGCGAACTTACCGGTTGCACAAAAACCCGACAGCCAAGAAATTTGTTTTATAGATAATAACGATTATGGCACATTTCTAAAAAACTACGACCCGCTTACCAAAATAGAAAAAGGCGACATATTAGACAAAAATGGCAAAAAACTTGGTGTGCACAAAGGCCTTGCCTATTACACTGTCGGACAACGCAGCGGGCTTGGTTTATCAACGCCTGAGCCGAGGTATGTTTTATCTATAAACTCCGAAAACAATACTCTTGTTGTTGGTAAAAAAGAAGATACATATTCAAAGGTCTGCTTTGTAAAAGATGTGTCGTGGGTAAATGCAAAACCGGAAAATAATTTTATTGCTGATGTTAAAATAAGGTACCTGCACACAGCTGCGCGTGCCCAAGTAAAATCAAAAGAGAACAACTGCGCGCAAATAATCTTTTGCGAGCCGCAAATGGCAATAACACCTGGTCAGTCAGCTGTATTTTACTATGGCGAATATGTGCTTGGCGGTGGAGTTATAGTAAAAAATAACGAAAATATGTGAGCTAAAAAGTTTGCTAAAACCGTCAGTAAAATGGTATATTAAACGGACCTAAAAAATAAAAATAATAATCCAGCATTGTGCAATAGGTTTGCAAAATTCGGGATAAATTCGGAGGCAGTAAAATGGCAAAAGTTAAGCATGTAATTGGAAGAGAGATAATTGATTCTCGTGGCAACCCAACAGTTGAAGCAGATATAATGCTAGATAATGGTGTAATGGGCAGAGCGGCAGTTCCCTCTGGAGCATCAACTGGTGAAAGAGAAGCTCTTGAACTTCGCGATGGCGACAAAAAAAGGTTTTTTGGCAAAGGCGTTCTTAAAGCGGTTGAAAACATAAATAAAATTCTTGGCCCGGCAATTGTTGGAAGTGAAATAACAGACCAGAAAAAAATAGACGGCATTATGCTTGCCTCCGATGGCACTGAGTTTAAATCAAAACTTGGCGCAAACGCGATTTTGGGTGTTTCGCTTGCTTGTGCCCGCGCAGGCGCAAATGACCAAAAAATGCCGCTTTATAAATATATCCGCAATGCTTTCTCAATAAGATACGACACATATATCCTTCCAGTGCCGCTTATGAACATCATAAATGGCGGCGCTCATGCCGACAACAATGTTGACTTGCAAGAGTTTATGATTGCCCCGGTAGGCGCTCCATCTTTTAGGGAAGCACTTCGTATGGGCGCGGAAGTTTTTCATAGCTTAAAAAAAGTGCTTAGCAAAAAAAACTATGCGACAAGCGTAGGCGATGAAGGCGGTTTTGCCCCAAACCTCGGCTCAAACGAAGAAGCTCTTGAAGTAATTGCCACCGCAGTTGAGGCCGCAGGTTACAAGCTCGGTTCCGATGTACTCCTTGCATTAGATGTTGCCGCAAGCGAGCTTTATGATGGCAGCATATACACCCTTGAAGGCGAAAAAACAGGCAATAAAAAAACATCAGAGCAAATGATTGCTTTTTACCAAAACCTTGTAAGCAAGTACCCAATAATATCAATTGAAGATGGCCTTAGCGAAAAGGACTGGGACGGTTGGAAAAAGCTTACCGACTCACTTGGCAAAAAAGTTCAGCTCGTTGGCGACGATATTTTTGTAACCAACACAAAAATATTTTCTGAAGGCATAAAAAAAGGCCTCGGCAACTCTATATTAATTAAAGTAAACCAAATAGGATCATTAACAGAAACTATTGCCGCAATACAAATGGCATATAATGCAGGCTATACGGCAGTTGTTTCTCACCGCTCAGGTGAAACAGAAGATTCATTTATAGCAGACCTTGCTGTAGCGCTTAACACAGGCCAGATAAAAACCGGTTCTGCTTCTCGTACAGACAGAATTTGCAAATACAACCAGCTTCTTAGAATTGAAGAAGAGCTTGGTGCATTGGCAAAGTACCCCGGTAAAAATGCATTTAAGGTTGGTTAAACGAAATGCCACTCAAAAAAGGTACAAAAGTGTTCCTGATTGTTGGTGGCATTCTTGCTTTAGCATTTTTCTTATTTAATGCAAGAGCGATAAGAATAGTAAGTATTTATGCCGAAAGCTCGCGTTTGCGTAGTGACATAGAACGTTTAAAAACAGAAAACCAACTTTTGCGTGATGAGCTGGAAGTTGCAAGTAAGGACAGCGACTATCAGGAGTTTTTGGCTCGCAGGGACCTTGAGCTTATATCTGACGGGGAAATTCAGTATTACTTTGGCAAAGGCAAAGCAAAAGATGAGGATAAATGATAAAGTTGGCCTGGTTTATAAGTTTTGCCGTTTTGTTATTTTTTGCATCGCAGGCAAGCTGCAAACTTATAGTTGATACAAACCAAGATGGTGGCGTAGTTTGTGACGATAACGATGTACAGCGCACCATGAAAGAAGCGGAGTTACTATTTAGGCAGGCAAGCAAAAGTTTCGCCAGTGGCAACGAAGACAAGGCGCAAGAGCTGTACAACAAATCAATGGAGTCTTTTTATTCAATAGAGTTTTATCCGTCAGATTACTACGGTGCCAAAGAAGAATTTGAAAAGGTTTTCTCGAAACTTAACCAATCACTTTATACGGAAAACAAAGAAGACCTTACCTGCAAAAGATATGCTACATTTGATTCGCCTGAAAAAAATCGGCTCTTTGAAATATATCTTAAGTTATACTCACAGGGTCGCCTAAAAGAAGAAACGAAAAATGCGCTTGAGGCATCTGGCGCGTACCGTCAAATGATATTAAACATTTTAAAAGAGTACGACTTGCCAGAAGAGTTGGTTTACTTGCCAGTAGTTGAAAGTTTGTATAAAAATGATACACTTTCAAAAGCAGGGGCACTTGGTTTGTGGCAGATAATGCCCAAGCGCGCGCGGGCTCTGAATTTGCAGGTAAATATATGGATAGATGAGCGCAAAGACCCACAAAAAGCAACTCGCGCGGCCGCACAGTATCTAAAAGATCTTTATGTTATGTTTAATAATTGGAGCTTGGCTATTGCAGCTTATAATCGTGGTGAGTATGGTTTAGAGCGCGATTTAAAGTACTCAAAAACCACTAACATAAACGATGTAAGTAAACAAAAAGCTATTCCAAAAGAAACCGAACACTTTGTACCAAAGTTTATGGCTGTAACAATTCTTGCAGATTATGCCGGTCAATATGGCCTTGAAATAAATTATGACAACCCAATAAAATATGACGAAGTGACAATAAACTCAGTTGTAGATTTGAATATCGCGGCAAAATGTGCAGGAACAGACAAGGAAACCATAAAAAAGCTTAACCCGGCGTTAAAGTTGTGGTGCACGCCGCCAAACTATCCTGACTTTAAGTTAAAAATTCCGGCAGGCAAAGCCAGAGAATTTTTGGATAAAATATCAGGTATAAAAGAATTAAACCTAACAAGCGGATACATAAAGTATAAAGTAAAAAGTGACGATTTTCTAGAAAAAATAGCAATCAAGTTTTCTACATCTGTATCCTCAATAGAAGAGCTTAATGGCATAAAGCGTTCATCCTCTCTGCGTATTGGTACAGTTCTTGCCATCAAGCCCGGTAAGGCGTATTATTCAAAAGATAAGTAATGTAGAACTTCTTGCAAAAAATGGCATTTTGACAATATTTTCGAGCAAATAATATGTATTTGCTTGAAAATATTGTTTAATTTGAGTGTTTGCACTAATAAAAAATATTGCTCTTGGCGCGTTAATTAAACCTGGATTTTGCAACTTAATTTGGCATGCCCCTATGGCAGCCCGCCTTGGGCGGGAATTTGCCCGCTCATAAGAGCGAAGCGGACATAAAGCCTTACAAATTGAATAATCATTAGCAAAACATGGGTTAAAATGTAGCGCGGGAGAGGATTATTAATGAAAAAGTTTAGTGAATTAAATGATTTTGTTGCCTTTTCCTGGATTGGTATTACACTTGCGGCACTTGCGGCACTTGGATTTTTTTTAGGTTCTTGGTTAGACAGTAAGTTAAACACAGCTCCGCTTTTTATGATAGTTTTTATGCTTAGTGGTGTTGCTTTGGGTTTTTTGCGAGTATATTTTTCACTGGCTTTTAAAAACAAAATAGATTCAAAAAAAAATAATAACGATCAAAAAGAGGATTAATGTTTACCAAAGGACTTATATTCGGACTTGTAGCATCTAGTATCTATTTTTTTCTTTTGCGTTTAAGTGTCGCTAAAATATTTTCCCTCAAAGAGCAAAAGCGCAAAATGGCTTATGTTTTATTTTATGTGGCGCGATTAATTGTTTTTGCCGCTCTGATTCTTGCCTTTTTAAAATACAATTTAGGCAGCCCAATTGGTATGCTTAGCGGTGTATTTGCCGGTGGGGTAATTTTTGTATTAACTAATAAATTTTCTAAAACTAAAAATAAATAGGGCATTTTGGAGAGTTAGTTTTTATGCATGGCGTTCCAGAGGCAATTGGCTACCATATAGGCATACCCACAATAGTATTTATGAATTTTGTAGCAATAGCTATTCTCGCATTGCTTTCTTTTCTTGCTACTCGTCGTATGTCTGTTGTGCCAAGCGGAATGCAAAATGTTTTTGAAGTACTTTTTAGTTTTGTATTTGATCTGGCTGATTCTATTATTGGCGTGCAGTCAAAAAAATACTATCCGCTTTTTATTGGGCTTTTCCTTTATATACTTACATCAAATCTAATGGGTGTAATTCCCGGCATGGTATCACCCACCTCAAACATAAACACCACGCTTGCTTTAGCTTTAATAATCTTTTTTAGCACCCATTTTTTTGGCATAAGAAAAAAGGGGCTGCTTAAGTACTTAGACGGGCTTTGCCATGGTGTGCCTATTTGGTTAAAACCAATGATGTTTGTTATAGAAATAATTAGTGAGCTTGCAAGGCCCGTATCTTTATCGTTTCGTTTATTTGGCAATATGATGGCAAAAGAACTACTTTTGGCTATTCTCGCATTGTTAATAATTGTATTATTCCAATCGCATGGGATGTTGCAAAAAGCGCTTAGTGTGGTGCCGCTTGTATTGCAGCCTTTAATGTTATTATTTGGTTTATTTGTAGCTTTTATACAGGCGTTTATATTTACAGTGCTTTCCATATTTTACATTGGCGGCGCTGTTGCTGAAGATCATTAATGTGAAGCAACCATAGACCTTGCAATAGGTGTTAGGAACGAGACGAGCGAGGTCGTGGGTTTTACAACTCAAAAAGCAAGAGCGATGTTATAGACATCGGGCGAGCTTTTTGAGGAAGGAAAAGACCGTCATCGTCCGTCGAATCCAGCAATCTATTGCAAGTTCTATGGTTTAAATACTAAGTCCCGCCAAGGCGGGACGCGATAAATGTTCTTTCGAGAGTGCCGTAGGCACTCGAAGTGGTTGATGAAGTGGTCAACCATTGGTACCATAACTTAAGAAAGGGTTCAGCGAGCAGAGTGAGCGACGACGAAACGGGAAAACCATAGGTTTTCCATTGTTAGCGGTTTGGCGAAATCATATTAGCCAAACCAAGTATGAACGAAGCAACCATAGACCTTGCAATAGGTGTTAGGAGCGAGACGGGCGAGGTCGTGGGTTTTACAACTCAAAAAGCGAGAGTGATGTATGAACATCGGGCGAGCTTTTTGAGGAAGGAAAAGACCGTCATCGTCCGTCGAATCCAGCAATCTATTGCAAGTTCTATGGTTAAAAATACTAAGTCCGCCGAAGGCGAGACGCGATATTGGAGGGAGTAAGTATGAAGAAGGCATTGTTGTTGAGTTTATTTGTTGTGTCGTTAATTGTTGCCGGTGTTGGTATGTGCGTTGCAAGTGAAGAGCCGGCTAGCGCAGGTATCAGTGCCGCAAACAACTTGGGTAAGGCGATGTTTTTTACGGGTGCCCAGTTAGCCGCCGCTTTAGGGCTAGGGATTGCTGCCGCAGGTTGCGGTATAGCTCAGGGTATTGCGGTTGGTAAAGCTGTAGAGGGTGTTGCCCGTCAGCCACAAGAGTCGGGTAAAATTCAAAC
Source organism: Endomicrobiales bacterium (assembly GCA_023228045.1). Classification (NCBI taxonomy): domain Bacteria; kingdom Pseudomonadati; phylum Elusimicrobiota; class Endomicrobiia; order Endomicrobiales; species Endomicrobiales bacterium. The sequence goes on from JALOBY010000013.1 coordinate 8,495, forward strand.
ACTTATGCTTATTGGCCTTGCAATTATAGAGTCGCTTACAATTTACGCGCTGGTTATTGCGCTAATTTTAATTTACGCAAATCCGTTTAAAGTGTACTTCGCGGGATAATATATGGTTGATATAAACTGGCAAATACTTCTTGTACAAAGCGGAACTTTCCTTTTGGCTGTTTTTGTTTTATGGAAGTTTGCGTGGGGGCCATTAACAAAAATGATGCAAGACCGCGCCCAGCAAATAAAAAATACCATAGAGCAAGAAAAGAAAAAGCTTGATGAGGCTTCTGCCGTAAAAGCCGTTTACGCGCAAAAACTTGAAGAGTTAGAAAAACAGGCGACAGAAATACTCAGGCAAAGCGCGAAAGACGGCAAAAAAACCACAGAAGAGATAATTCGTCAGGCGCACATAGAGGCAAAGAAAATTTTAGAAAACGCCTCAAGGCAAATAAAAGATGAGCAGGAAGCGGCAATGGTTCAAATAAAGCGCGATACTGTAGAAATTTCTTTTCAAATAGCTGAAAAAGTTTTAAAAGAAAAAATTGACACAGCAATGCGTCAGAAATTTGAAGCAGAGTTTATAGGCAAGCTTGAGGGGCACAGTTAATGGATGAGGTTGCGGCATACTATATTGCCTCCGCGCTTTATCAGCAGGCGGCAAAAAAAAATGAAGTTGAACAAACGCAAAAAGAGCTTGCTGTTTTAGATGAAGTTTTTGCCTTGGAGGGCAGGTTTAACGCATATTTCTCTCACCCGTTTGTTAGCCAGGCTCAAAAGCTGGGGTTTTTGCGTAAAATAATAAGTTCTCAAATGCTTATAAAATTTTTTGGACAGTTAATAGAAAAACGGCTCTTCGGCTATTTACCGAATATATTTAAAGCATATAAAAATATCACTTGCGCAAAAGGCGGCATAAGCCGGGCAAGCGTAAAAACTGCAAATACTTTAGCTCCACAAACAATGGAAAAATTCGTTTCTGCTGTGCGTAAAGTTGCCGGTACAAAGGCAGACATAGAGTTTTTACAAGACCCAAAACTTCTTGGCGGTGTTGTGGTAAAAATAGACAACAAAGTTTATGACGGTTCAATAAAAAGGCAAATGGAACTTCTTAAAGAGAGGTTGTTACTAGAATGAAAACTGATGAAATTATTGGCTTTATCAAAAAACATTTAGACGAGCATTCCAGTTCAATGCAAATTGACGAGGTCGGCTCGGTAATTCAGGTTGGCGACGGAATTGCAAAAATTTACGGGCTTGAAAAAGCAATGGTTAGCGAACTTTTGCTTTTCCCCAGCGGTATTTACGGCTTGGTGTTAAACTTAGACCGTGAAACCGTTGGAGCCGCTATTTTAGGCGAAGATAACGTTATAAAAGAAGGCGACGAAGTTCGTCGCACTGGCAAAGTTTTCTCGGTGCCGGTGGGTGCAGGATTAATTGGCAGAGTTGTTAACCCGCTTGGTCAGGCAATAGACGGCAAAGGGGCAATAAACACAAAAGCAACTCGCCCAATTGAAGTTATTGCCTCAGGTGTTATAGACAGGCAACCGGTGCGCCAGCCATTGCAGACGGGCATAAAAGCAATTGATTCTATGATTCCAATAGGCCGCGGCCAAAGAGAGCTTATAATTGGCGACCGCCAAACCGGCAAAACGGCAATAGCGCTTGATGCCATAATAAATCAAAAAAATGAAAATGTTCTCTGTATATATGTTGCGATTGGTCAAAAACAATCCGTAGTGGCAAGAATAGTAGAAAAATTACGCGCCCACGACGCAATGCAATACACCATTGTGGTGTCAGCCACAGCCAATGACCCTGCTCCATTGCAATACATTGCTCCATACTCCGGCATTGCCATGGCTGAGGAATTTCTTTACGCCGGTAAAGATGTTTTAATTGTATACGACGATCTTTCAAAGCATGCTGTTGCTTACCGTCAAATGTCTTTGTTGCTTCGCCGTCCGCCGGGCCGCGAGGCATACCCGGGCGATGTGTTTTATCTGCATTCAAGGTTGCTTGAAAGAGCGGTTAAACTAAGCGACGAAAAAGGTGGCGGGTCAATAACGGCTTTACCAATTATTGAAACTCAGGCGGGCGACATCTCCGCTTACATACCAACAAATGTTATTTCAATTACCGACGGTCAAATATACTTGGAAGCAAACTTGTTTTATGGCGGCGTAAGGCCTGCTGTTAATGCCGGTCTTTCCGTGTCGCGTGTTGGCGGCGTTGCGCAAATAAAGGCAATGCGTCAGGTTTCAGGCCGTTTAAGAATTGACCTTGCGCAACACAGGGCGCTAAGTGCTTTTGCGCAGTTTGGTGCCGACTTAGACCAAAAAAGTAAAAACTCACTTTTGCGAGGTGAAAAACTTATTGAGATATTAAAACAAGATGAAGCCGTACCGCTTACGGTAGAAAAAGAAACAATTATTGTATATGCCGGCGTAAATGGCTTTGTTGACGATATTCCAACGGAGAAAATACGAGCTTTTGAAACAAAACTTTTTGCTGCTTACGACAAAAAATTATCACACCTAACATCTGTGCTAAAAGCAGAAGGTGTAAGTGAAAAAGCAGCAACCGAGCTAAATGCTCTTATAGGTGAGTGCAAGCAAGAGTTTCTATCAAACGCAAACGGGAAAATTTAATAAATGTCTAACCTGCGCGAGCTACGAAGAAGAATAAAAAGCGTAAAAAGCATAAAGCACATAACAAGCGCTATGCAAAAAATTTCCGCAAGCCGTCTTATGCGCGCAAAAAAACGCTTTTTAAATGCAAAGCCATACGCCGGAGTTATTTTAGAAATGCTCTCATCGGTAATGGCTGAATGCGGTGATGTTTCCGTCCATTCGTTGCTTGAAACAAACACGGGCAATCAATATTTACTTTTTGTAATATCCGCTGATAAGGGGCTATGTGGTGCTTTTAACTCTTCACTTTTGCGAAAAGTAGATAATTTTTTAAAAGAAAAAAATACGCAAGGTGGTGAGGTTTCGCTGGTATGCTTTGGTAAAAAGGCAGTGGACCATTTTAAGAGAAATAAGCAAAAACTTTTACTTGAATATCAAAACACTCCAGTGTTTCCAAAGTTTCCGTATATTTCAACAATCGCCGATGAGTTAATTGAACGCTACACAAAAAAAGAGTTTGCAGGCGTATATGTGGCATATAACAAATTTATATCCTCATACAAGCAAGTGTCTGCAATAACCAAACTCTTACCATTAGATGTGCCAAAGGCAAGCCTACAAGCGTCAAACTATATTTATGAGCCGTCGGCGCAGGTGCTTTTTGGCGAATTGCTAAGCGCGCGCGTTAGAGCTTTTATTTGGAGCGTTATATTAGAGTCGTCAATAGGTGAGCATTCCGCAAGAATGATAATGATGGAACAGGCATCGGTAAATGCCAGCCGTATGATAGATACACTTGTGCTTGATTCAAATAAACTGCGTCAATCAATAATTACAAAAGAACTTACAGAAATAGTTGGAACTTCAGAGGCGTTAAAATAAATTTAATATAGTACGCGCTTTTGCGTACTAAAAAAGGTAAAAAAATGGCAACAGGAAAAGTAGTTCAAATTATCGGCCCGGTAGTAGATGTTGAATTTAAAATGGCGGAGATACCTCAACTTTATAACGAGCTTAAGGTTGCCGGAATTACCCTTGAGGTTATGGCACATATTGGCGAGGGTGTTGTGCGCGCCATAGCGCTTGGCCCAACAGAAGGCCTTTCAAGAAATCTTGAGGTAGAAGATACCGGCGGCCCAATAAAAGTAAAAGTTGGTAAAGAAACCCTTGGCCGTTTAATGAATGTTTTAGGCGAACCAATGGATAATGGCGGCCCAATAAAATCTAAAAAATATTCCCCTATTCATAAACCATCGCCTGGTTTTGTGGCTCAAGAAGTTGAAACAAAAATATTTGAAACAGGCATAAAAGCTATTGACTTGCTTGCGCCGTTTCCAAAAGGCGGTAAGGTTGGTTTATTTGGCGGTGCCGGCGTCGGTAAAACAGTCGTTGTTATGGAACTTATAAGAAACATCGCAACACAACACGGCGGTATTTCGGTGTTTGGCGGTATTGGTGAGCGCACGCGTGAAGGCAACGATTTATATCTTGAAATGAAGCAATCCGGAGTGTTAGATAAAACAGTGCTTGTTTATGGCCAAATGAACGAGCCGCCCGGGTCGCGCCTGCGTGTAGGTTTTACCGCAATAACAATGGCCGAGTATTTTAGAGATGAAGAAAAGCAGGATGTGTTGCTTTTTATAGACAATGTTTTTAGGTATGTGCTTGCCGGTGCCGAGGTGTCAACGCTATTAGGCAGAATGCCATCGGCGGTAGGTTACCAGCCGACACTTTCCACAGATATGGGTGCCCTTGAAGAGAGAATAACCTCAACGCACTCAGGTTCAATAACTTCGGTGCAGGCAGTTTATGTGCCGGCGGATGACCTTACAGACCCCGGTGTTGCAACCGTGTTTAGCCATTTAGATGCCTCAGTAGTTCTTTCAAGGCAGATATCTGAGCTTGGTATATATCCAGCGGTTGACCCCCTTGAGTCAACCTCAACAATTCTTCAGCCGTCTATTGTTGGCGAAGATCACTACGCTGTTGCCCGTGGCGTGCAAAAAGTACTGCAACGTTATCGCGAATTGCAAGACATAATAGCCATTTTGGGCGTTGAAGAGCTTTCCGACGAAGATAAGCTAATAGTATCGCGTGCGAGAAAAATTCAACGCTTCCTTTCGCAGCCGTTTTTTGTTGCCGAGGGTTACACAGGTAGAAAAGGTAAATATGTGCCATTAAAAGAAACTATCCGCGGTTTTAAAGAAATATTAAACGGCAAGTATGACGAAGCATCAGAACAATCATTTTTTATGTGCGGCCCAATTGAAGATGTAATTGAAAACGAAGAAGAGGAAGATTAAAGCGTGAAGCAATTTAGTATAAACATAACCACCCCGGAAGAAACGATTTTTTCTGGTGAACTTGAGTCGGTGGTTTTACCGGTTCTTGATGGGCAAATGGAAGTGCTTGCTAATCATGCGCCGTGTATAGCTGTTTTTGCGCGTGGTGTAGTAAAAATTAAAGATAGGTTGTTGACAATAGGCAGGGGCTATGCCAAAATAGAAAAAAACACAGTACAACTTTTCCCTGAGGATGCCTTCTGGGATCGCCGCAAAACCCCAAGATAAAACTCAAAAGAGAAATAAAATGAAAAAAACTCTTTTTACCATGTCATTATTGTTTCTTCTTTCCTTCCCACTCCACGCCGATGAAAATGTGTCGCTTCAAGCCCTTATTAATACCGCAAGACAAAATAACCCTGAAATAAAATCAGCTGAAAAAACATACCAATCGGCAGATTATGGCATAACCTCAATGTCGGCATGGAGCAATCCATTGGTTGGTTATGAATTTATGAAAGACGATAACAGATTATATATTTCGCAAATGTTCTCTTTTCCCTGCAAACTTTCATATAAAAAAACCTCCGCTTCTAATATGGCAAAAGCTTTAAACCAACAGCTCAAGCAGAAAATTTTGGAATTAGATACAAAAATTAAAAAAACTTTTTGGGGTTATTGGCTCGCCTATATGAACATAGATAAATATAACGAGAATATAGTTCTTATGAAAGAATCTCTTGAAATGGCTAAATCAAGATATATCGTAGGCAAAGTTACGGAAGCAGATGTTTTATCAGCAACTGCGGAACTTGGCAGGATGCAGGGGATGCTTGTTATTGCACAATACGAAATGGATGCAATGTGTGCCCAGCTTAACGCGCTTATGAACAAAAGCCCTGATGAATCTTTGGGAACACCTGAAAAATTTGAGATAAGCGATTTTAATATTGATTACGCTCAGCTTGAGAAAAAAACTTTAAATGATAATTTTGGGTTGGCAGAAAAGAAATATATGTATCAGGGTAGTTTAGCGGACTCAAAGTTTTCAACGATGGAATGGTTCCCTGACCTAATGGCGGAGGCAAGAATAAGTGATATGCCTGAGAAAACCACATATATGGCGGCAGCGCAGGTGCCGCTTTATTTCTGGAACAGGGTGTCGGAAGTAAGGTCTAAAAATTCGCAGGCAGAAGCTGTAAGGCAAACCCTTGAATCGGAAAAGAATTCCGTACGCTTAGCGCTTAAAGATATGTATCTTCAATATAATAGGAACATGGAACTGATAAAAATATACGAGTCCGATATTCTGCCTTCTGCCAATCAGGCGGTTCAAATAGCACAATCAGCTTATCGCACTGGCAAAGTTGATTTTCAGTATCTGCTTGACCTTCAGAAAAAGAATCTTGATTTTGAAATAGAATACAATAAGTTAACCGCCGAAAGCAGGATGTATTACGCCGAGCTTGAAATGATAGCTGGAGGAGACATAAAATGACCCACCTACGCTAATCGTGTCATCAATAATCGCGGCTATTCGCCGCATTGATGCCACAGTTTTGGTGGATCACTTGAAGTTTGCATGCATGCAGTAATTGTTAGAGTAATCAAAGTATTGCAAGGTTTTCAAATAAAATATGAGAGGTATTTTCAAGTGAAACAATTTATTTTAGTGGTATCTTTATTATTTTTAGGGGCAATTATTGTTATTGCCAGTACAAAAACAGGGGAATACAAATTACGCTTTGCAAAAAGTTCCGAAATAGGCACGCAGGCAATATGCCCTGTAACGAAAAATGTATTTGATGTAAACAAAGGAACTAAGGTAATGGAGTACAAAGGCAAAACATATTTTCTATGCTGTCCAGATTGTGTGGTTTCTTTCCAAAAAAAACTTGGAATCACCATGAATAAAAAAGGTCAAGATATTAAGAGCGTGGAAACAATGAAAGATATTAAAACAGCTTCCTCGGATGAAAAAGTAATAATATACTGGACTTGCCCAATGCACCCGCAAGTAAAAGAGAAGAATTCTGGTCAGTGCCCAATCTGTGGCATGGATCTTGAGCCGGTTTATAAAAAGTAAGGTTACGGGGGATATTAAATGAAGAAATTTGTTTTAACTGTATCATTATTATTATCGGTGGTAATTATTTTTACTTCTTGCGCAAAAACCGGAGAATACAAATTACGCCCTGCCAAAACCTCAGAAATAGGTATGCAGGCAATATGTCCTGTAACGAGCAATGTATTTAATGTAAGCAAAGAAACGAAGGCGGTGGATTATAAAGGAAAAACATATTTTCTATGTTGCCCAGATTGTTCAGCTGATTTTCAAAAGAAGCTTGGGATAGTTATGAGTAATGACAGCAAAAAAATGAGTGGTATGAAGGGAATGGATGCAGCTAAAGATACGCAACCCGCTCCATCAAATGAAAAAGTAATAATGTATTGGACATGCCCAATGCACCCACAAATAAAAGAGAAGAATTCTGGTCAGTGCCCAATCTGTGGCATGGACCTTGTTCCAGTTTATAAAAAAGAAGGTAACAGAATTGGTGTTGATATAGAGAAAGGAAAACTTCTTGGTCTAAAGAGCGAGGCTGCACGCGTAATGGAAGTAAGCAAAAAGTTACGCTTACCTGCGTCAGTGGCTTTTGATAATGATCTTTTTATTGCGCAGCAGGAATATATTTTGAGCTACAAAAATTTTAATGCTCAATCAAAAGGTCAAAGCGACATATTAGATGCTGCAAAATTTCATCTTACACTTCTTGGATATACAGATAACGATATAAAAGAACTTGAAAAACAAACTCAGCCCGATAAAACACTTCTTTACCCGGGCGATAAGGTGTGGATGTTTGCAGACATTTATTCGGGCGATTTACAAATCATTAAACCTGGTAAAAATGTTATTGCTGTAACAGATACATACCCATCTGTAAAATTTTACGGCAAAGTAATATTTGTTGAACCTGCCATAAACTCCGAAACGCACTCTGCGAAGGCAAGAATAGTTGTTGATGATAAAAAAAATCTTCTTAAACTTGGAATGTATGCAAACATTGATGTAGAAATATCAGGTGGTCAGTTGCTTGCTGTTCCAAAAACAGCGCTAATAAATACTGGCATGAGAAATATTGTGTACATAGATTATGGTAATGGTGAATATGAACCAATTGATGTAAAAACTGGGTTTGTTGGTGACGAATATATAGAAATAAAAAGTGGGCTTAAAGCCGGTAACCTTGTTGTTACAAATGGCAATTTTATGTTAGATTCCGAAAGCCAACTGCGTAGTTCTTCCGGACAAGATAGCGGAATGCAGGGAATGGATATGGGGAACAAAAAGTAGTGAAAAATATTATATATTACAGATTTACAATTCGCTTGTGTTTGCCGATGTATTTCAAAACAGGTAAAAAAATCAACAACTCAAAAATGTAGAAGGTGATATTTAGTGAAAATTAAAAAATCCGAAACAGTAGAACTCGAAAAATCAGTAAAACCTGTCGAAATACTTCCGCGAGGCACAGAGTATGAAAAATTTCTGCAGGAAATAAAGTCACGGGTCATTACATCTCGTACCCATGCTGCCCGTTTAATAAACAAAGACCTTATTTCAATGTACTGGTTTGTAGGAAAACAAATTCATGACAAGCAGAAGCTTTATGGTTGGGGCAACAGCGTTGTTGAAATGCTTTCGCGTGATTTACAGAGAGAATTTCCAGGGATGAATGGTTTTTCTGAACGGAATGTCTGGAATATGCGCAGATTTTATATAGAGTACAAGCACACCTCAATTCTGCAACAGCTTGTTGCAGAAATTCCCTGGGGACAAAATTTATTAATTTTGGAGAAAATATCTGATGTCAAAGAAAGAAAGTATTATATAAAATCATGCAGAGAATTTGGCTGGTCAAGAAATGTGCTTCTTAACCAGATAAAAGCCGGCGCATATCAATTAAGCTTAAGAGAGAAAAGCCATAACTATGTAAAAGTATTGCCTGCTCATCTTGCCGAACAAGCAGAAGAATCTCTGAAAAGTGTTTACAACCTTGATTTTCTGGGCATTACAAAACCCATTCTTGAAAGGGAACTGGAAAGAAGGCTTGTTGAAAAGATAAAGCAATTCATTCTTGAGCTCGGCACAGGTTTTTCGTTTATGGGTAATCAGTACGGCCTTAAACTTGACGGTGAGGAATATTTTATTGATTTGCTGTTTTTCAATCGCAAGCTCAAGTGTCTGGTTGCAGTTGAACTGAAAACTGGAAAATTCCAGCCTGAATATGCCGGAAAAATGGATTTTTATTTGCATCTGCTTAATGAACAGACACGACTCAATGGCGAAAACCCATCAATAGGCATCATCCTGTGCGCTCAAAAAAAGAATATAACGGTAGAATATTCGCTCAGAAGCGCAAAAAATCCTGTAGGAGTAGCCGAGTATCAATTGACTAATAAACTACCAGCTGAACTCAGAAAAGTATTGCCTTCTGAGAAAGAATTACAGGACAACATGATAGAAGAAATAAAATAAATGGATAGGATAGCGGAATTAGCGTACAGGAAAGTCAAAAAAGTTGTCCTCCCCGAGGTTTAACGACCTCCCTTTGAATCTTATTCGAAGTGCCCTTTAGGGCATCGGGGATCCAATTGTGCGCCTGAAATCGACAATAGATACAAATTGTCATTTTAGTTCCTTCCCATAAGTGCTTAAGGCAAAATAAGGAGGATTTTGATGCGTAGAATGATTGTGATTCTTTTCGGAGTAATGCTTCTTACGGGATGTGCCACATTATATTCGCCACCGCAATGGAATCCAATCCAAGATACAACCGAGGCAGAATATGAGCCCTATCTGATTAATGGCACAGGAACAATTACTGGCCAAGCATTTCTTGTTCAGAATGGTGGTGGTGTGGTTAAAGCCGCTGGGCGCACAGTCACGTTAGACCCGGCCACTACGGTAGGCAATGAATGGTGGGGCAAGGCAGGAAAAGTATATGTTCAGAGATTACAAACTCCACCTTCCCCGAATTTCCTTAAAGCGCGGAGATCAACTGTCGCTGACGCTGACGGCAGATTTAAATTTACAGATCTCCCGACAGGGAAATATTATATTTGTACTAAAATTACTTGGACGGTTGGAAACTATTATCCTACAGAAGGTGGGGTGATAGGAAAATTAATCGAAGTGAAAAGCAAACAATTGACCGAAGTAATTTTAAATCAGTTTCCGGAGTAAAATAAGCAGAAATACCATACTTTATATATTGGTATATAACCATCGACGGACATTGCATCATATTCTATATTTTGTCTAAACGAAGCATTTACTCGGGCATTGCAAACAATATGGATTCCCTCGCCACGGCGCGGGAATGACACAGGCAACTTATGATTGAAAAAATTATTGATTGGTCGGCAAAAAATAAAGTATTTGTATTTCTCGGCGTAATAGCAATGATCGCCTGGTCAGTATGGGCTATCAAAAACATTCCGTTAGACGCAATACCTGACCTTACCGACACGCAAGTCATCGTTTATACAAAGTGGGACCGCCCTCCTCAGGTTATAGAAGACCAGGTTACTTATCCGGTAATTTCAGCACTTCTCGGTGCCCCTAAAGTAAAAGATGTTCGCGCTTTCTCAGATTACGGCTTCTCATACATTTATGTAATATTTGAAGATGGCACAGATGTTTACTGGGCTCGTTCGCGTGTTATGGAATACCTTTCAAAGGTTAATCAGCAGTTGCCACAAGACGCAAAAGTTGAGCTTGGGCCAGATGCCACGGGAGTTGGCTGGATATACGAATATGCCCTTAAAGATGAGTCCGGAACACATTCACTTGATGAGTTGCGAACATTTCAGGACTGGCATTTAAAATACGAACTTCAGTCGGTAAAAGGTGTTGCCGAAGTTGCCTCTATCGGCGGTTATGTGAAACAGTACCAAATTGTTGTAGACCCGCTCGCACTCCAGCAGTACAACATACCGCTTTCCGCTGTGGTCAATGCAGTTAGGAGTTCAAACCAGGAAACGGGCGCCAGAGTAATTGAGTTTTCCGGCACGGAATATATGCTCACGGTTAAGGGTTATATAACTAAAAAGGAAGATATAGAGCAGGCCGTGCTTAAAATAAGCAATGGCGTGCCAATAAAAATTAGTAATGTTGCCAAAGTTGAGTTAGGCCCCGACATAAGAAGAGGCGTATCCGAAATGAACGGCGATGGCGAGGTTGTCGGCGGCATTGTTGTAATGCGATACAGCGAGAACGCGTTAAACACAATAAATAGCGTTAAGGAAAAACTCTCACATATACAATTGCCCAGCGGTGTAAAAGTTGTTTCCGTACGACCGTTCCGAATTAATAAACAGGGCAGTTAATACGCTCAGAAAAAAACTCATTGAAGAAATGCTTGTAGTATCGTTAATCATCCTAATATTCCTGCTGCATTTCCCGTCGGCTGTAATTCCAATTGTAACGCTTCCAATAGCGGTTCTTTTTGCATTCATACCGATGTATTATATGAAACTAACATCAAATGTAATGTCGCTTGGCGGTATAGCCATAGCAATTGGTGCTATGGTAGACGCTTCAATAGTTGTTGTGGAAAACGCCCACAAAGCACTTGCAAAATGGCAGGACGAAGGAAAAAATGGCGATTACCACACAGTACTTCTTAACGCAATAAAACAAGTAGCCAGGCCTTCATTCTTCGCACTTATAGTTATTGCGGTCGCGTTTATTCCAATTTTTTCGCTTACCGGTATAGAAGGCCGCTTGTTCAAACCGTTGGCGTTCACAAAAAATTTCGCAATGCTTTTCGCGGCAATGCTTGCCATAACTTTAGACCCGGCTATCAGAATGTTGTTCACACGCCTTGAGAATTACAATTTTAAACCTAAATGGTTATCGTCGGTGGTAAACACTCTGCTTGTAGGTAAAATTCATTCCGAGAAAAAACACCCAATTTCAAGTTTCCTCTTCAAAATATACGGCCCAGTTGTAGATGCCGTATTAAAGCATCCGTACAAAATCATTATTGGCGCCTTGCTCGCTTTTTTACTTACTATACCGGCATTTTTTATGCTCGGCAAAGAGTTCATACCGCCGCTTAATGAGGGCTCAATACTTTATATGCCAACCACATTACCGGGTATATCCATAGCACAGGCGCAGGAACTGCTTAGCACTCAGGACAAATTGTTAAAGTCATTCCCGGAAGTATTAACCGTATTTGGGAAAGCCGGCAGGGCCGAAACATCTACCGACCCAGCTCCACTTTCTATGATGGAAACAACCGTAGTGCTTAAACCCCAAAACGAATGGCGTCACAAAGATAGATGGTACAGCTTTTTGCCGAATTTTTCGGAAGGTCCATTTCGTATCATCTGGCCTGACAAAATAAGTTGGGATGAACTAATCTCAGAAATGGACGCTAAACTAAAGTTACCCGGTGTGGTTAACGCATGGACAATGCCAATAAAAGGCAGAATAGATATGCTTACCACGGGCTTTAGAACGCCGGTAGGCATAAAAATTTATGGTGATGACCTTGCTACAATTGAAAAAATAGGGAAAGATATAGAGTCGCATCTGTCTATGGTGAAAGGAACTAGGAGTGCTTTTGCCGAACGCACTGCCGGTGGTTACTTTATCAACTTCAATTTAAACAGGGAAGCAATCGCGAGATATGGATTATCCGTTGAAGATGTAAGCACCAGTATAATGACAGCGATAGGCGGCGAGAATGTAACGCAGACGGTAGAAGGCAGAGAAAGGTTTCCTGTAAATGTCCGTTACCCAAGGGAACTAAGAAACGATATAGAAAAAATAAAAAGAATGTATATTGCCACACCGTCGGGGGAGCAGATACCGCTTTATCAAGTTGCGGAAATTAAAACCGAAACAGGCCCTGGCATGATAAGAGACGAAAACGGCCGTCTAACCGGATATGTTTATGTTGATGTTACAGGCAGGGATTTGGGGAGTTATGTAAATGATGCAAAGGCAATGATATATAAAGAAATAACACTGCCACCGGGTTATTCCATACAATTCAGTGGTCAGTTTGAGTTTATGGAAAGGGTAAAAGCCCGCATGAAAGTGGTGCTCCCATTAACGCTGTTTATAATATTTATACTTATTTACATCAGCACAAAATCGTATGTTAAAACTTCCATAATATTTCTTGCAGTCCCATTCTCACTAATAGGCGCGGTGTGGATACTTGTGTTGCTTGGTTACAACCTTTCAATAGGCGTGTGGTCGGGTATTATTGCACTTCTTGGTGTTGATGCTGAAACAGGTATATTTATGCTGCTTTATCTTGACCTCGCGCATGACGATGCTAAAAAGAGGGGATTATTAAAAACTATCAACGACCTCAAAGTTGCAATTCACAATGGCGCAGTAAGAAGGATAAGGCCAAAAATGATGACCGCGGCGGTATTATTTATAGGTCTTTTGCCGATAATGTGGGCGCAATCTTATGAAATTGGAGCCGATGTAATGAAAAGAATTGCAGCCCCTATGGTTGGCGGTATATTTACATCCTTTTTACTGGAACTATTGGTTTACCCTGCCGTGTATTTCATCTGGAAGAAAAAAGAAATAGAGAAAATAGATAAATAAAAAATATCGTACAGTGTTTGATAATTTTAACTTAGTTATTCCACCAAGAAATCTGGGTGGAAGTTTATTTGTAAAAAAGCGTTCAGGTATAAATGCCGAAACGTTTTTTTATATTTTATGTACTGTGTCATTGCGGGAGCAGTAGCAACGAAGCAATCTTGAGTCATTGCGAGCGAAGCGCGGCAATCTAATAGTTAAAGCGAGGTTGCTTCACCCCTGATGGGTTTCCGCCTTTGGCGAGATCTAGCCCCTTGGGCTGACGCAATGACAGTAAAAACCAAGATCCCTCACTGCGTTTCCCGCCCTCACCTCAGTCCTCTCCCATTCAAGGGAGAGGAGAAAACGCATATTCAATATTGAACCGAAGTTACATCTTATCCGGGGTGGAAACTCCCAAAAGCCACATAGTATTTCTAACAATAGTCATAACCGCTTCAACAAGTGCCAACCGTGCTTTTGAAACTTTCTCGTCTTCACAAAGAACTTTGCAGTTTTCGTAAAAGCGGTGAAAATTATCGGCAGTTTCCATAAGGTAAGTTGTTAAAAAATGGGGCGATAAGTTTTTAATACAGTTATCAACCACATCAGGAAGCAACGCAAGTTGTTTAATAAGTGCTAACTCGTCTTTTTGGGTAAGTACAGATAGGTCAATGTCTGAATTTGTATCATTATTGGGCAAATTGTTCTTCTTTGCTTGAGCTAAAATAGACGCGCACCGTGCATAAACATACTGAATATAAAATACAGGGTTCTCGCTGGATTGTTTCTTTGCAAGTTCCAAGTCAAAGTCCAATTGTGAGCCAGGTGCCCTAAGCAAGAAAAAGAAACGGCATGCGTCTTTACCAACCTCGTCAATAACTTCTTGAAGCGCAATAAACTCACCTGAACGGGTAGACATCACAACCGGCTTGCCATTACGCATAAGTGAAACAAGTTGGTAAAGAATAATTGTAAGTGCCTCGGGGTTTGAGCCCAACGCCTCAATAGACGCCTTTAATCGGGCAACATAGCCGTGGTGGTCTGCACCCCAAAGGTTAATAAGTTTTGTATATCCGCGTTCAAGCTTATTTTTATGGTAAGCAATGTCCGATGCAATGTATGTGTAGCGGCCGTCGTCGCGTTTTAAAACGCGATCTTTGTCGTCGCCAAATTTTTCCGATGCAAACCAAAGCGCACCATCTTTTTCGTATGCCATCTCTTTTCTTTGCAAATACTCACATGCCTTATCAACCTCAGTTTTGCCTTCGCTATCAGTAATTGAGGCAAGTGTCTTTTCAGAAAACCAAGTATCAAACTCCACATCAAAAGCCGAAAGGTCGCTTTTAATCATCTGCATTATTTCTTTTATGGCAACTTGCGTAAAATTTATGTTTTGCGTGTTTTCATCAAAAAGTTTTTTTGCAATATCGTTAATGTATTGGCCGTGGTAGCCATCTTCGGGGAACTCTGTTTTCTCGCCCTTTAGCTCAAGGTAGCGTGCCTGCACCGATTTACCCAAGTTTTCCATCTGGTTACCAGCATCGTTAATATAATACTCTTTTGTTACATTATACCCAGCGTGTGAAAATATTCTTGCTAATGAATCGCCAATAGCAGCGCCACGCCCATGCCCAATGTGTAATGGCCCGGTTGGGTTTGCAGAAACGAACTCAATAAGCACACTTTCGTTATGGCCAGAACTGCTTTTGCCAAACATGCCTTTCTCGTCTAAAATATCTTTTAGGCAGGAGTGTGTAAACTCATCTGAAAGGTAAACATTAATAAACCCGGCACCAGCAACTTCAACTTTAGAGGCGATGCCTTTTAACGCTTCTTGAATTTGCGGGCACAGCTCTTGTGCTAATTGGTGGGGGTTAGTTTTAAGTTTTTTGGCAAGTAACATAGCCGCATTAATGGCAAAATCGCTTGGTATGTTTTTAGGGGTTTGCTCAACGGCAAAATCAAAAGTATTATCAATAGAGTTTTTTTCAATAAACTCTTTTAATGCATCTGCTACCTTAATTTTAATAAGTTTTTTAAACATAGTGAGTGAATTTTACCATAAACCCCCATTTCCGTCAAATAAGGGTAGTAAAGAAAGTTACACTTTACTTATTGCAGGTAAAGCTATAAAATACGAATAGTTGGGGGAAGGTTGATTGTAAATAAGGATAATTATTTGTGAATATTCTTCTTGATAAAAATATTGCATATGGTTATAACAGTGCTTCACAGAAAATAAGAGTCCAAACTGAGGCATGGTTTTACAGTGAAGTTTATTGTCCTAATTGCGGTGCAAATATAGAAAAGTATGAAAACAATCGACCCGTTGCAGATTTTTTTTGTAGTAAATGTAAAGAAGAGTATGAACTGAAAAGTAAAAATGCTTCTGTAGGGGTTAAAATTGTTGATGGGGCATATCGAACAATGATGGAAAGGCTTGGAAGTGATAATAATCCTAGCTTGTTTCTTCTTAATTATGATAGTTTTAGTTTACAGGTAAAGAACTTGTTTGTAGTACCAAAACACTATTTTATTCCAGAAATTGTCGAAAAGAGAAAGCCATTGGCTGTTACTGCAAAAAGAGCAGGTTGGATTGGTTGCAATATTCTTCTACAAAGCATTCCGCAAACTGGAAAAATATATTTTATTAAAGATAAACAGGTTGTGCCAAAAGAAAAAGTGCTTGCTGAATGGCAAAAGACAATGTTTTTACGACAAGAAAAAGAAGTAAAAGCAAAGGGTTGGTTATTGGATATTATGATATGCATTGATAAAATTGGAAGTAAGGATTTTTCCCTTAATGAGGTTTATGAATTTGAAAACGAATTAAGAAAAAAACATCCCGGTAATAGCCATATTAAAGATAAAATTCGCCAGCAATTACAGTTTCTACGAGATAAACGATATCTCGAATTTACTACTAGAGGCAATTATCGGTCAATATAAAATTATGGAAATTAAACTCTCGCCATTTTTTGCAAAAAACATTCTACGATTAAATCCATTCAATCGACTTAAAGTAATGTGTCGTGGATATGGTGAAGATTTAGAAAATTTTACTGAACTTGTATGGCAAGATGACAGATTGTTAGATTTCACTGACAAAGAATCGTATCCACAATTTCAATTGTGGTATGTTTGATTCATTTCTTGATAGTTTTTCAATCCCACTTTGGCTGACCATGGGAGAGCATTTTTTTGGAGTTTTCGGCAAGGATGTTTGAGCCCGCCACAAAGTGGCGAGGCGAGTTTCCGTAGACGCCAAAAAAATGCGAGTGAATAGCCACCGTGGGTGCATTTCTTTTGGTTACTTTTCTTTGGGCATTCAAAGAAAAGTATCACAGGGGCGCAGGGGCAGGATAGCCCCGCGGTTTAAATCAATTCTTATTTAAGGTCTCCAACTCTTCCCATCGTGAAAATGTTTTGGATAGTTCTGCTTCAATTTCTGCAAGGCGGGCTTTTGACTGAGTTGTAAAACCAGGTTTTTGGCATTGTGTAAAGTCGGCAAGTTGTGTGTGGATATTGCGCTGTTCACTTTCCAATGTTTCAATAATAGATGCAATAGTTTCAAGTTCTCGTTTTTCTTTCACGGATATATTTCGTGGGACTTTAATTATTGGTTTAGATGCTAACTTTTTCTTTTTGACCAAAGGTAGTGGTTTTGGTGGTTCGGTGCTATTTTCTATTTGGCGTTCCCAATCATCATAGCCGCCCACATATTCGTCAATCTTATAATCCTTTCTAAATATCAATGCCGATGTTACAACATTGTTTAAAAACTCCCTGTCATGACTGACCACAATTAAAGTTCCTTCGTACTGCAACAAAACCTCTTCTAAAAGTTCCAATGTTTCTGTATCAAGGTCGTTAGTTGGTTCATCAAAAACAAGCAGGTTTGACGGTATTGTAAATAAGCGCGCAAGCAGTAAACGGTGGCGTTCCCCGCCCGAAAGCCATTTTACGCGTGTTCTTGCCCTCTCTGATGTAAACAAAAAATCCTGCAGATAACTTATTATATGACGGGAGTTTCCATTAACAATTACGGTGTCACCGCCGCCGGTAGCAACATTTTCCCAAACGGTTTTTTCGGTGTCTATGCCTTTACGAAGCTGGTCAAAATATAAAGGGGTTACATTTGCCCCAAGGTCAACTGTCCCAGTTTGTGGTTTAATTCTGTCTAGCAAAAGGTTTAAGAGTGTAGTTTTGCCGCATCCATTTGGGCCTATTATACCTATGCGGTCTCCTCGGGTAAGGTAGAATGAAAAGTTATTTATAATTAATTTATCGTTATAAGCAAATGAAATATTTTTAGCTTCAAGCACTTTGTTGCCAGAGCGTTCTCCTTCACTAATAGTCATAGCAACATTGCCGGTGCGTTCTCGGCGCTTTTTGCGTTCTTCGCGCATTTTTTTAAGCGCGTTAACACGGCCCTCGGCTCGTGTGCTCCGTGCTTTTACGCCTTTGCGTATCCAAATTTCTTCTTGAGCAAGTTTTTTGTCAAATTCAGAGTTCGCTCTTTCTTCGTTTTCTAGTACTGCCTCTTTTCTAACTAAAAATGTTAGGTAGTCACAGCTCCAATCAATTATCTTTCCTCTATCTATTTCAACAATTCGGGTAGCCAATTTTTTTAAAAGTCGTCTGTCATGGGTTACAAAAAGTACCGTAAGCCTTGCGGTTAATAAAAAATTTTCAAGCCATTTAATTGACTCTAAATCTAAATGGTTGGTTGGCTCATCAAGCAATAAAATGTCAGGTTCGTTTACAAGCGCACGGGCGAGAAATACACGCCTGCGAATTCCGCCAGAGAGTGATGCAAATTCAACATCGGGGTTTACCTGTACTTGGTCAAGCACGCGGTTTATAACTGCTTCTATTTGCCACCCGTTATGCTCGGTTAAATCGTGCTGAAGTTTGTGAAACAAATCGTCATCTGTTGGATTAGCCAGCTGGCGGTGATACTCTGCCAAGCTTTCGCCAATTTTACCTGCACCTTGCGCGACAATATCAAACGCACTGCCTGTAATACTATCCCGAATTTTGCAATAGGATTTGGAATTCGTCGCAAGATACGGGACATTTTTATCCGCAAAACCCTTGCTAATGGAATTACCATTATCTGCAGTTTTTGCGTCAAAACTGCCTCCGTCTCTTTCGCCTCGGTTCACAAACCTATTACAAAGTTCGGGATTATCTGGTACATCTTGCGTGAGGTAGCTTACCTTTAGCCCAGGTGAAATAATGATCTCACCAGCATCGGGCTTTAAATCACCATTTATTATACGCATTAAGGTGGACTTGCCCGAGCCGTTACGCCCAAGAATACAAATGCGTTGACCTTTATGTATATCTATGGAAAGGTCTTCTAAAACTAATGGGCCGTCAAAGGCCACACGAATATTGCGTAAACTAATTAATGACATGTTTGTTTATTTTCCGTTTATTTACAAATTGATATGGTTGCTTCCGGGCAGTATCAAGTAGGATATTTTATTTGCCGTGATGGTCATTATACAAAATTGCAAAGTCCAGGTTGAAGTGTTCCTTGGGATGGTGTATAATCAAGCAGTAATGGTTAATGCTAACAAGTTAAAACATCCGACTTGTAAAGCATAGGAGATTACACAAATGAAAAATATTTTAGCTTTACTTATTGTTGCACTTTTTTCGCAGTGTCTTTATGCAGGCCTTAAGGTAGATTACGAAGCAGGTTTAGTGCAAAGCGGTTATAATGATGTTCAAATTCCTGGCAACACAGGTACAAGGTTTTCTTTATCAACCCAAGACCTTTCTATTAAAAGTGATTTTTTTTGGCGCACAACAATAATAGATGAAATATCACCAAAAAGCTCATTTGAATTGCTTATTGCTCCATTAACACTAAAAACCGAAGGCACACTCAAAACTCCAATTACCTTTACAGATAAAACATTTGCAACTGGGTCACAAATAAATGGAACATATAGGTTTGATTCGTATCGGTTGCGTTATTTGTATCTTGTGCAAGAAAGCAAAAAAGTTAAAACTTGGCTTGGTTTGACAGCAAAAATACGAGATGCCTCAATAAAGCTTTCAGATGGTGCAACTATTACTGAAAAACAAAATACTGGTTTGGTTCCGTTAATAGCTTTTAAAGTGCAATGGGATGCGTTTGATAATGATTTTTCTGTACTTTGCCAAGGTGATGCATTAGCCGCACCTCAAGGCAGGGCAGAAGATGTTTTAGTGGCTTTGCAGTACAAGTACGATGCTACTCTTGCATTTAAATTAGGGTATCGTGTGTTAGAGGGCGGTGCAGATAATGATGTTGTTTATAATTTTGCACTATTGCACTACATAGCTTTAGGAGCAACATTTAGTTTTTAAAACAATAATAAAATAGTAATTGAAATGAATATAGGATAGGGGAAATGTTTAAATGAATATATTAGTTCGTAATTTATCAAAAATTGTTACTGAAGAAGAATTGATGGAGAAGTTTCGCCCATTTGGTGTAGTTACTTCGGTTACAATTGTAATGGATAATTTAACAGGGCTATCAAAAGGATTTGGGTTTGTTGAGATGCCAGGCCAACACGAAGCAGAGGCTGCAATAAGGGCACTGGATCGCACACGAATATTAAAAGATAAAATTAAGGTAAAGAAAACAAATGCAAAACTTAGGTCTGGCGATTCACCGGAATATAACAAACCGCAAACCACAACTGCACAGCCCACAATTCGTCAAGAATCTGGAACATCTCAGCCAACACAAGCAGTAAGGCCGATGTTTAAGCCCGGGTATATTAAACATCACAGTAGGCAAATAAGTGCAAATGCTAATTCCAAGTTCCCGCCAAAGGATTCGGCAAGAAAAGAATACAGTCCCCGCGGCGAAAGACCTTCTGGCCAGCATAGTTCAGCCAGAAGAAGTAGTAAACCATACGGACAATTTACAAATCGTAATAATAGCAGCAGCAGGACTGCTTGGCCAGCTCCTTTAGGGGAAAGATCAGCGCATAATGTTGGTGCAAGAAAATCATACGATTCAAAAAGAAGAGACAGTGCTCCTTCACAGTTCCCGTCACGAGATGCAGGTAGGCAGGAATTTAAACCCCGCAGTGAAAGACCTTTTGGTCAGCATAGTTCTGGGGAGAGAAGTAGTAAACCATATGGTCAATTTGCAAAACGCGATAATAGCAGCAGACCTGCCTGGCCAGCGCCTCGCGGAGAAAGACCAGCCTATAAAACTTTTAGTAAACCATTTGACCCGAAAAGAAGAGATGGTGCACCTTCGCGGTTTCCGTCATCAGATACAGCAAGAAAAGAATACAGTCCTCGCGGTGAAAAACCTTCAGGCACCCATAGTTCTGGCGAAAGAGGTAGTAAACCATTTAGCAAATTTGCAAAAGGCAACAGTGGCAGACCATCTTGGCCTGCACCCCGTGGCGCAAGACCTCGCTTTAAATAATTTTTTGAAAGAAGCTTTAAAAACCACAGATTTTCCAAACAGTAACTTTATAAACATATGCCAATTTTGACAAACTTTATAAAGTTATATATTTGAATAAATCGCAGCTAAATAGTGATTCTGTCCGGATATGATATTTTGTAAAGATATGGAGTGTAATTATGTTTGAATCTCGCCATCACCCGCTTGTTTCGCAAAGAAAGTTTGTAATGCGCATGCTTTTTAGCGGTTTAGTAGGGATAGTGTTAATAGCCATATCTTTGTTAATAGGAATGTTCGGTTATCATTATTACGAAAATCTTTCATTGGTTGATTCTTTTGTAAACGCAGCCATGATTCTTTCCGGTATGGGGCCTCTTGCTCAAATGCATACGCAAAACGGTAAAATATTTGCCGGTTTTTACGCAATTTATAGCGGTCTTGCGCTTATTACCATAGCGGCTATTATATTTGCCCCTATAATTCACCGCCTGCTTCATAAATTTCACATTGAACAAGAACAATAAAAGCAAATTTCAATTTATTTGTGTGCTAAAAAAATGTATAATATACGCGTTGTATTTGCAGTTGCAACACCAATGGTACATTCATAGTTGTATAATTTGGGCAGGTGGCGGAACTGGCAGACGCACAGGACTTAAAATCCTGAGGCCCGCAAGGGCCGTGTGGGTTCAATTCCCACCCTGCCCATTTTATTTTTATAGAGAAAACTGTTTTTGATAGTAAGTTAGATGTAAGTAAAAACAAAACTGGGAATTGAAGCCAACCCGAAGCGCGTCCAGAGGACGAAAAAGCGAGGGTGGCAGGTTGCGGGTGAGCGTGCGAAAGCAGGCGAAGGAGCAAAATTCCCACCCTGCCCATTTTATTTTTTGTAATAATTGAAATAAGCTATGAAGTGCAGATAATATGCAAAAATGAAGAGAGGGATTGTAATGACAGAAGAAAAAGACACACTAATTGATTTTACTTCAATAGAAAAGAATCTACAGCATGTTCATCAGGTAAACCTTGGTGTTCTGCAAATTCCAATAGATAAAATAGTTGGCAGTTTGGGCAGATATGCCGATTTTAACGAGGGCTTCCTTTTTCATAAAGAAAAAATAAGCACAAAATATGAATATGTTAAAAAAGTAATGCTGGAAGGTAAAATTTTACCGCCAATTAAGGTGTACCAGATTCTTGACAACTACTTTGTTATAGACGGGCATCACCGCGTTACGGTTGCAAAAAATGAGCTTAAAGCCATTGATATAGATGCGGAAGTTATAAAAATAGAGTTTGATTTGGAACTCTCTGTAGATAAAAAATACAGCTATAACACAGAGCAGGCAAAGGATTTCTTAATAATACTTGAAGAGGAAATGTTTGAAAAAGAAACTTTCCTTGTAAATGAAATTCTCTCCTATCCAATAAAAGTTACCGACCTTACCAGTTATGGCAAGTTGTTTGAAGAAATAAAAGATTTTAGAAAAAACTATAGTGCCGGAGAGCTTGCCAAAAGAGGCATTATTTATTCAAGTTTTCTTTGGTATGAAAAACGCTTTTTGCCTGCGATAAAAATTATAGAACAAGAACGCATTCTTGACGGTTTCCCAAATAGAACTTTTGCAGATTTGTATTTGTGGATACAACAGCATAAATACTTCCTTAGCCAAAAAGCCGGCCACGATGTAGGTTTTGATTTTACAAAAGAAGATTTTGTAAGCCGCTTTAAAAAACCAAAATTTTTCGATCTTTTGCCCAATGTAGTAAAAGACATAATTGAGGGAATAAAAAACAAGGTTTAATATGTTGCAGTGCAATTTTCTAAAATGAATATCCTATCGGTTTCCGACATTCCAAGCAGAGCTCTTGAAGCGCTTGTTTTGCGCTCACCGGAAGAACTTAAAAAAATAGACCTGATTATATCCTGTGGAGATTTAGAAAAGGAGTACCTGGAGTTTTTAGTTGACGGGATAGATAGAGATATTTTGTTTGTTTTTGGCAATCACGAATATCGCTGGGACAGAGAAGATTATTTTGGTTATGAAAAACAATCCGAAATATCTGAAAAAAAGGTGGCAACAGTAAAACGGATTGCCGGCGCGACAGATTTGCACGCAAGAGTGGAAGAGCGTAATGGTTATATATTCGTCGGCTTTGGCGGCTCAATTTTGTATAACGGCGGCAAAAACCAGTTTAGCGAAAAAGAAATGGAGAAAATTGTCTCAAGAGCAATTATAAAGGTGCGCTTAGAGCAATTTAAGATGGCTTTATTAAGAAAAAAAGTTAAAGGTGTAGTTGTAATTTCTCACGCCGCACCATTTGGCATTAATGATCAAAGCGATCCGGCCCACATAGGGTTTAAATGTTTTAACGATTTTATGAAATATGTTTCACCAACGCTTTGGCTTCATGGGCATATTCACCTGCAAGATATGTACCAAAATCAAATTGCACATTCGGGCAGCACGACAGTGCTTAATACTTATGGGCATAAATTTATTAAAATAGATGGCGGCAAAGTAGAAGTGTCATATACGACGGATTTGTTTGACATCAATCGATGATATAAGATAAAATCACCGTACAAGTGATACATAATCGCGGGGTGGAGCAGCCCGGTAGCTCGTCAGGCTCATAACCTGAAGGTCGCAGGTTCAAATCCTGCCCCCGCAACTTTTTTCTGTGATAGATATTTGGTAGCAAGAGGGTGGCTCATAATCCCGCAAGTTGCGGGATTCAAATCCGGTTCAAGTAATGACTTGAAACAAAGGTGGAATTTAGATTTCACCCTATAATATTTTGATAGGCGATAAGGCTTAATACCTTATCGTTTTTTTATTTACAATGAAATATACGGTATACATTTTAGTTTCTGTGGGCGGTAAATATTACATTGGGCAAACGAACAATTTAGTTCGTCGTTTGTTACAGCATAAAAATGGTTTGTCTAAGTGGAGCAGAAAGTATAGTGGTTGGGAATTGATATACAGCCAAGAATACGACACCCGTAGTCAAGCAGTTAGAAAAGAGAGGGAAATAAAATCATATAAAGGTGGTTTGGCATTTAAAAAATTGCTTAATGGCTCATAATCCCGCAATTTGCGGGATTCAAATCAACGCCCGCAACTTTTTTAAAGAGATCTCATTTTCCAATGAGGTCTTTTTTGTTTTATATTGACAAATAAAAAGTTTAGTTGTAACATATGCACAAAAGCGCATATGTACATAATAAAAAATGCAAAAAAAGGAGTTTTTATGAACAAACCCACAAATTACACAAATGTTTTTAGCGCTCTTAGTGATAAAACCAGGTTAAGGATAATGTGCGCGCTTATTTGTGCAAACGACTCACTTTGTATTTGCGAGCTTATGGATACACTTAAACTAAAGCAGTACAACATATCGCGACATGTAAAAGAGTTAAAAACCGCAGGGCTTGTTTTAGAAAAAAGAGCTGGAAAATTTGTTTTTTACTCAATTACTAAAGCTGATAGTGATTTTGGCAAACATATAATTAAGTTGCTTAAAACCATAAAAGATAAAGTTATTACTGAAGATGCCATAAGGTTAAAAAAACGGCTTGCAATAAGAAAAGAGGGTAAGTGTATTGTTGGTATGAGTAAGTAAACAAAGAGGATTCTATGCTGAAAGCTTTTGCAGATTGGTTAACTTATAGTATTTTTTTAATTGCACCCAAAACGCTATTGGCGAATGTTGTTAATTTCTTTATTTATGACACAATTAAAATATTCCTTCTTCTTATAGGAATAATTTTTGTTATATCTATCATAAGGTCATTTCTTCCTGCAGAAAGAATTAGAAATATATTATCACACAAAAAAAAGTTTATCGGCAATATCCTTGCAGCACTTTTGGGTATCATCACTCCTTTTTGCTCCTGCAGTGCTGTGCCGTTGTTTCTTGGGTTTTTAAGGGTAGGCGTGCCTTTGGGTGTAACATTTTCTTTTCTTGTTTCATCGCCAATGATAAATGAAGTAGCCTTGGTTTTGTTGTTTGGTTTGTTTGGCTGGAAAATAGCATTATTATATGTAATCTCAGGTCTTATTATCGCCGTACTATCTGGTCTTGTTATAGGAAAACTTAAAGTTGAAAAATTGGTAAAAGATTTTGTGTTTGAAGGCAAGGGCGCTACTGAGCAGTTTTCTTTAGATATGAGTTGGAAAGATAGAATTAATTATGCAGTGTCATATACAATTGAAATACTGAACAAAGTATGGCCTTATATATTAATTGGGGTAGGTGTTGGCGCGTGGATACATGGTTATGCCCCAACTGATTTCCTTGCTAAATATGCTGGTGCCGATAAATGGTACGCCGTGCCACTTGCTACCATAATAGGTATTCCTCTTTACTCAAATGCCGCAGGTATAATCCCATTAGTAAGTGCGTTGAGTGAAAAAGGTGTATCTATTGGGACTACGCTTGCGTTTATGATGGCGGTAACTGCCCTTTCATTGCCCGAATTTATGATATTAAAAACTGTTATGAAAACACGGTTAATTGTATTGTTTGCCGCAATTGTTGGAACAGGGATAATTTTTACAGGATATCTGTTTAACATGTTAATAAAATAATGGAGGAATATATGAAGCTTGAAGTGCTTGGCACAGGTTGTGCAAAATGTAAAAAATTAACAGACTTAGTTGAGCAAGTTACAAATGAAACCGGAATTGTTGCAGAAATATCAAAAGTAGACCAAATTAACGATATTTTAAACTATGGAGTGATGATCACACCAGCCCTTGCTGTAGATGGTAAAGTTGTAGTTTCTGGAAGAATCCCATCAAAAGATGAAATAAAAAAATGGATTGCTAATAGCTAAACAAAGGAAAACTTATGAAAATTAAATTAGTAGTAGCAATGTTGTTATTTATTTTATCTTCTGCGGGTTTTTGCAAGGATAAGTTAAAGAATTCTACTCAAGTTACATTTGTTGAACTTGGGTCTATTAATTGTATGCCTTGTAAAATGATGCAACCGGTGATGGCAGATATTGAAAAAGAGTACGGTGATAGTGTAAAGGTTATTTTTTATGATGTTTGGTCTCAAGCAGGCAAACCTTATGCCGCAGAGTATAAAATACAGGCAATTCCTACACAAGTATTTTTAGATAAAAATGGGAGTGAGTTTTTCCGTCATTTAGGATTTTTTCCGAAAGAAGAGATTGCTAAAGTGTTATATAGCCAGGGGATAAAGAAAATCAGAACGGGAAATAAAAATTCTTCTAAAAACAGCGCAAGTGAAACAAATATGCAATCAGGAGAAATTTGCAAATAAGAATATTGTGTTTAATCTTTTGGAGAAAGAATGATATTAACTTTGTTTAACTGGCTTTACGGAACGCTTTACGCATCAGCGACATTTGCGCTAATGGGTTCGTTTATATGGGGCATACTTAGCATATTGCTAAGCCCATGTCACTTGGCGAGCATACCTTTAATTATTGGGTTTATTGATGATCAAGGGCGCATTTCAACTAAACGCGCGTTTTTGCTTTCATTTTTGTTCGCTTTTGGAATTTTAATAACCATAACTGGTATTGGCATAATTACTGGAATGCTTGGAAGAATGATGGGTGATATTGGCAATTGGAGCAATTATTTTGTTGCTGTTATATTTATTTTGGTTGGGTTTCACTTGCTTGAAATAATTACATTGCCTTTTATAGGTAAATCGGGGCAAGTAGCATATCGGGAAAAAGGATTATTTGCAGCTTTTATTTTGGGGCTTGTGTTTGGTGTTGCGCTTGGGCCATGTACATTTGCATATATGGCGCCTATTCTTGGGGTGTCTTTCTCGGTTGCCTCAACAAATATTGTTTTTTCTATCGCGCTAATTGTTGCCTATGCACTTGGCCATATTTCAGTTATTGTAATAGCCGGAACATTTACAGAGATAGTGCAGAAATATTTAAATTGGAGCGAGAGATCTAAAGGAGCTGTTGTGCTCAAAAAAATATGCGGAATTTTAGTACTGTTTGGCGGCTTATATTTATTCATAAAATAAATTTAATGGAAATGTTATGGAAAAAATAAAAGTTTTGTTTGTTTGTATTCACAACAGCGCTCGCAGCCAAATGGCAGAAGCATTTTTGAAAGTGTTTGGCGGTGAAATGTTTGATGTAAAAAGTGCTGGTCTTGAACCCGGCAAGCTAAACCCGATTGTTGTTATGGCAATGAAAGAAGTTGGAATAGATATTTCTGGCAATCAAACAAAAAGCGTGTTTGATTTTTTTAAGACGGGAGAGTTGTTTAGCTATGTTGTTACTGTCTGTGATGAAACCAGCGGCCAAAGTTGCCCAATTTTCCCGGGTGTAAGCAAGAAACTGCACTGGAGTTTTGCAGACCCATCTGCGCTAAATGGAACTTATGAAGAAAAACTGCAAGACATTCGTAAAATTCGCGATATGATTAAAGAAAAAGTAGTGCAGTTTATAAGTGAGTTTAAGAAGTAATATTTTTGGCATTTTGATTGGTAAAACATATAAATATATTGGGGAATAAATATGTCTGAAAAAGTAACAAAAAAACTCTCGTTTTTAGATAGGTACTTAACCATTTGGATATTTTTAGCTATGGCTATTGGTGTAGGCATCGGCTACCTATTCCCGTTTGTGTCAGTATTTTGGGGCAAATTTCAAAGAGGCACAACAAATATTCCAATTGCTATTGGTTTAATACTTATGATGTATCCGCCATTAGCAAAGGTTAAGTATGAAGAGCTAAAAGATGTATTTGCAGATAAAAAAATTCTTGTATTATCGTTAGTTCAAAATTGGATAGTTGGCCCAATACTTATGTTTGTTTTGGCAATAGTATTTTTACATAATTATCCGCAATATATGATTGGTTTGATTATGATAGGGCTTGCGCGTTGTATTGCAATGGTTATCGTATGGAACGAGCTTGCTTTTGGTTGCAGCGAGTACTGCGCGGGGCTTGTTGCGTTTAACTCACTTTTTCAGGTGTTATTTTATTCTGCATACGCATGGGTATTTATTACAGTTCTCCCAGGTTTTTTCGGGTTGCAGGGTTTTGCTGTAAATATAACAATAGTTGAAATTGCAAAAAGTGTTTTTATTTATTTGGGTATACCGCTAATAGCAGGTTTTATCACAAGGTTTACGCTTATTAAGGTTAAAGGGAAGCTATGGTACAACACCAAATTTATACCAAAAATTAGCCCGATAACTCTTATAGCGCTTTTATTTACAATTGTCGTAATGTTCTCACTAAAAGGTGAGTATATTGTAAAAATACCGCTTGATGTTGTAAGAATTGCAATACCATTATTAATCTATTTTGTTGTAATGTTTTTTGTATCGTTTTATATGAGTTGGAAGGCCGGCGCAGGGTATGCAAAAACAGCAACACTTTCATTTACCGCTGCAAGCAACAACTTTGAGCTGTCAATTGCCGTGGCGGTATCTGTGTTTGGAATAAACTCTGGTGCCGCGTTTGCCGCGGTAATAGGCCCAATGGTAGAGGTTCCGGTTTTAGTTGGTCTTGTAAATGTTGCCCTTTGGCTTAGAAAGAAATTTTTTAGCTTGGAAATTAATGAAGTAAATTGTGCGGCAGATAAAAACTAAAACTATAATTGAAGCCGAAAAATTATCACTCTTTGTTCATCATCGTAAACCTTTTTTAATCCAAAATGCGTAGCAATCCAATTGATGGTGTTTTTGTTATAAAAAGAAGCGTGTGTAAAATCTTTCGCATAGCTCCAACCTTTGAAATTTTCAATGTTGTTCCATAAATTTGTCATTACAATCAAATAACTATCTTTTTGCATGTGCGAAATTATCTGTTCAATGTCTTTTGACGGAAAGAAAAAGTGCTCAAAGCACTCTGTGGCAAAAATAAAACTGTAGTGTTGCTTTGTTTTTGTGTTAGGAAAGAATATTGGGTCGTAATTTTCACATTTTATCCCACGTTTACTTAATAGTTTTGAAAGAGTTGGATTTGAGCCGCAACCATAGTCAAGGCCTAACATATCAGGGCGTAAAAATTGCATTGCGGGTTCTATTGCCTTATTTAAAAATGCAACATACCCCGGGAATTCTACCCCATTTTCATGCGCAAGGTAGCGGTTTTTTTCAACCTCTTTGGTTGGGTGATGAAGTGGGTCAACATATATGAGGTAGCAAGTGTTGCATTTATAAAATGTTCTTTTATCAAGCCCCTGAATTTTGAAGGAGTTTTGGCTATGGCATAGCGGGCAAGTGAGTATAAGTTTTTGAGTATTCATACCTGGCATTTTACTATTTTATAAGTTTACTTTGCCCGAAGTAAAGGTTTATGACAAACCATTCAAATAAAGTCTTGCATCATCACTTTTAATTAAGAATATGATATATATTGTTGACTTTTAGTATGAAAGTTATTAGAATGCTCGCAACGTTAAACACTCAAATGAAAATTTTTATTCGCATTACATTTATTATTTTAATTTTTACTTCGCTTTTTTCCGGCGTGACCTTTTGTGCGACAGGGTTCTCTGGTGACGCTTTGGATGTATCGTATTGCCCTGGAAATCAATTTCCTCCACTTGCCATAATAGACGAGATTGCGAATGATTTAACAGATGACTATAGCGAATTTAAAAGACAAAATGCTGAATCATTATATTTTTATTTGAGCCCAAAAGAAATTTTAAGATTTTTATTAATTCCAAACTTCTACACCCTCAATCTCTTCATACCAGAAAGTATTCCAAGGCCTAAAATCATTCCTCTATCCCGCGACTCGCTAGTTCTATAACATTCTTCCTTTCATCTTATGTAAATAAATCTGTATAAAAAGGAGGTGAATCAACATGAAAAAACTTATTGCGTTGTCATTCCTAGTATCTTTTGTCGCTTCAGTTGGCATAATGTATGCGGCGGAGCCAATTGCAACTGTTCCATCGGTGAAAGTTGCAACTACAACTGTAGTTACACCAGCAAAAGCTGCAAAGGTAAAAAAAGTCAAAAAAGTCAAAGCAGCAAAGGTTAAAGTAGAAAAAAAAGTTGTTCAAGAAGCTCCAGTAGCACCAGTAACAAAATAAGCTGTGTTTTAATAAATGGCCCACATGTTATAAAGCATGTGGGCCATTTGCATTTAACCTTCCTCAGCATAAAAAACCGGAGTTATGAATAACATTATAGTTGCAGGCGGGGCAGGATTTATTGGTTCAAATGCAAAAAGATTACTTGTCTGGGAACCAACAGTAAGCATTGAAGAGGGCATAAAAAATGCAGTTAAGGGACATATTGAAAATACTAAGCTTATTGACAAATGCTGACGGTAGTGCTACAATCCTCGTATAGATTAAAAAGGTTTTGATAGTTTAGTCAGTCCAAGTCTGACCCCGCTAACGGCGGGTACGCGACATTAAGGGGGCTCAATATGGCAGAAGGCAGATGTATGAAATGTAAGAAGCAAGTTGAGATTAAAGATTCAAAAGAAGTTATTATGAAAAATGGTATGAAAGCTCTTTCGGGTGTTTGTGGCGAATGTTCAACAAAAGTTTTTAAAATTGTTGGCAAAGCATAATAATAAATAAGTTGACGAAAAGTTTTAATATTTGCTAAACTCGCCCGGCCGAAGTTTTAAACATCGGCCAGTGTTTTTTTTGTGTCATAATGCGGCGCGCAAGCGTCATTGATATAAGTGGTTCGTTTGGGCCCGTAGCTCAGTTGGTAGAGCACCTCACTTTTAATGAGGGTGTCGCGTGTTCAAGTCACGCCGGGCTCATTTTCTACGCCACATTGATAAGTGATAGAATTGTTTCTTGAAATAAAAATCCGGGTTTAATGCCCCCATCGTCTAGTGGTTAGGACACATCCTTTTCAAGGATGCGGCAGGGGTTCGACTCCCCTTGGGGGTACTTTTTCAGATTTATTATCCTATATAGAACTGAGCAGTAGCGGCCGGTTCGGCGAGGCACGCAATGTCAACATTAGTAGTTGTAGGTACACAGTGGGGCGATGAAGGCAAGGGCAAAGTTGTTCACTATCTTTCCCAAAAAGCCGATATAATTGTCCGATACCAAGGCGGCAACAATGCCGGCCATACAATAATTTTTGAAAATAAGCCTTTTGTTTTACATTTAGTTCCTTCCGGTGTTTTATTTCCAAATAAAATCTGCCTTATTACCAACGGTGTTGTAGTTGACCCTGAAAATCTTTTAAAAGAAGCAAAACTCCTAAAAAGTAAAAAACTTGAAATTAAAGGGCGGCTGTTCATTAGCGACAGAGCGCATATTATTTTGCCCTATCACCGTTACTTAGACGAAATACGCGAGCAGGGTAAAATAAGAATTGGCACCACCCGCAGGGGCATTGGGCCGGCATACGCCGATAAAGTTACGCGCATTGGAATAAGGGTTATTGATTATATTGAAAAAGATGTTTTCCTTGACCTGCTTGAAAAAAACCTGAAAGAAAAAGCCCCTTTGCTAAGGAAGCTTATTTCAATAGACGAACTTAGAAAAAAAATTCTTGCCGATTACCCTCGCCTAAGAGCATTTTTAAAGAACTTTGTTGCCGATACTTCGCTTATACTTGATAAAGCATTCAAAGAAAATAAAAACATTTTATTTGAAAGCGCGCAGGGCACACTTTTAGACCTTGACTTTGGTACCTATCCTTTTGTTACATCTTCAAACCCGATTTCAGGCGGTTGCTGCGCCGGCTCGGGTATTTCTCCAACAAAAATAGACAATGTTTTAGGAGTTATAAAGGCCTACACCACAAGGGTGGGGGAAGGCCCATTTCCTACAGAGTTAAAAGATTCTGTCGGCGAGCACTTGCGCGAGAAAGGGCAGGAATTTGGCGCTACAACCGGCAGGCCAAGGCGCTGCGGTTGGTTTGATGCGGTTCTTGCAAGGCACAGCATGCGCTTAAACGGTGTAGATGAACTTATACTTACAAAACTTGATTGCATGGAAGACCTCAAAAAGGTAAAAATTTGCGTGGCATATAAATACAAAGGCAAAATTATAAATGATTTTCCAGCATCAAGGGTTTTGCAAGCCGGATGCAAGCCGGTGTACGAAGAGCTTCCGTGTTTTGGCGGAAAAGTGCGAGGCGTAACCGAATTTAAAAATCTTCCGTTAAACGCGCGTAAGTATGTAAAACGCCTTGAAGCGCTTATCGGCACAAAAATTAGTTTAATTTCCCTTGGCAGAAAGCGCGAAGAGACAATAGTTATAGATAAAAACAACATTCTTTTTAATAAATGGGTTGGTAAATGAAAAAAGCAATACTTGCTCTTGAGTCGGGCAAATACTTTGTAGGCAGGTCTTTTGGTGCAGACGGCGAGCGCGAAGGCGAGGCCGTTTTTAACACAAGTATGTCTGGCTACCAAGAGATACTTACGGACCCTTCCTACTGCGGACAAATTGTTTGTATGACATACCCACACATTGGTAACTATGGAATAAATTTGCAAGATATGGAGTCGGAAAAGCCGTGGGTTAGCGGTTTTGTAATTCGTGAAGAAAGCCCGATAGTTTCCAACTGGCGCTCAAGTGAAACACTTAAAAATTTTCTTGTAAGAAACGGCATTGTTGCAATGGATGGCATAGATACCAGAGCACTTACAAAACACATTAGGCAGGCAGGTGCCCTAAAGGCAATTATTTCAACCATAGAAACTGACCCAAAAAAACTTGTTGAAAAAGCAAAAAAATCACGCGGGCTTGTTGGCCGCGACCTCGTTAAAGAAGTAACCTGCAAAGAAAAATATCCTTTCTTCAAAAAACCGGCGGTAAGCAGCTACCGGGTTGCTGTAATTGATTGTGGATGCAAGCTTAACATTATTTATGAACTTGTGGCTCTTGGATGCGAGGTAACTATTTACCCGTCAGGCACAAGCGCAAATGAAATTATTGATTCAAAGCCCGACGGCATATTTCTTTCAAATGGCCCGGGTGACCCAGCGGCTGTAACTTCTGTAATAGAAACTGTTCGGCAGATAATTGCGTATAACGAAAAAAACAATGCGAAAATTCCACTTTTTGGCATTTGCCTTGGATACCAAATGCTTTGCCTTGCGCTTGGCGGCAAAACATTTAAGTTAAAGTTTGGCCATCGCGGCGCAAACCATCCGGTAAAAGACCTTGTCACCGGCAAAATAGAAATAACTTCGCAAAACCATGGCTTTGGTGTGTTGCCCGAGAGCTTAAAAGATAAAGATGTCAGCTTTACGCACATTAACCTTTACGATAAAACATCCGAGGGTTTTGCACACAATAGTTTGCCAATATTTGCGGTGCAGTATCATCCTGAGGCAAGCCCCGGCCCGCACGAATCAAAATACCTTTTTCAAAGATTTATAGATTTAATGAAAAATAACAGAGTTAATAAAAATGCCTAAACGCACAGACATTAAAACAATCCTTATTATCGGTTCAGGCCCTATTGTAATCGGCCAGGCATGCGAGTTTGATTACTCCGGCACACAGGCAATCAAAGCGCTGAAAAAAGAGGGCTATCGCCTGGTACTTGTAAACTCAAACCCAGCAACTATTATGACCGACCCGGAGTTTGCCGACGCCACATACATTGAACCCCTTGTTCCAGAAGTCATAGAAAAAATAATTCAAAAAGAAAGGCCTGAAGCTCTATTGCCAACTCTTGGCGGCCAAACAGCGTTGAACCTTGCCGTAGCTCTTAGCGAACGCGGTATACTTGAAAAATACAAAGTTGAGCTAATTGGCGCAAAACTTCCGGCAATAAAAAAAGCGGAAGACAGGCGCCTTTTTAGAAAAACAATGCAAGATATTGGCCTTGAGGTTCCTGCAAGCGGCTATGCCTACAATATAGAAGATGCTCTAAAAGTGGCAGATAAAATTGGTTTCCCATTAATTATCAGGCCATCATTTACGCTTGGAGGCATTGGTTCGGGCACTGTTTACTCAAGCGATGAATTTTTAGAGGCGGCAGCAACCGGAATAGATGCAAGTCCGATAAATGAAATTTTGATTGAAGAGTCGGTG
>JALOBY010000014.1 GCA_023228045.1 Endomicrobiales bacterium
TTTTTTTGCATTCATGCTCCTTTATTGAACCGTTTCAATAAAAGAGTATCAAATGTTTTTACTTGTCGTCTATATTTAAGACTTTATCCCTTGTTTTTAGCAACACTTTTTGAGTATTATGCCCATTGCGAGCGAAGCGCGGCAATCTAATAATTAAGGCAAGATTGCTTCACCCCTTCGGGATTCGCAATGACAGTAAAAACAAGATACCTCATTGCATTTCCCGCCTTTGGCGAGGTCTCGCCTCGGGCTGACAATATGACAACTAAATAAAAAAATGCTGGGGGACAGAATTGAACTGTCGACACCAGGTTTTTCAGACCTGTGCTCTACCAACTGAGCTACCCCAGCACATAAAATTAACCATAAATCAAAATTATCAAAAAACGCTGCAACAAAATTTATAAAACATCTAACCATTGGTGTTCAACATGTTTTGTCATTCCAGAATGTCTTAATCGGGAATCCAGCTTTTTACTGACACACCATTTATAGATTCCCGCTAATCCCGCCGAGGCGGGACGGAAATAACAAGCAAGGTGGATGGCAATGACAGTCAAGTGCTGGTGGCGCATATGACAGACCTTCTAACATAAAGAAAACTACTCTTCTATTTTGCCTTCTTTGTATGCTTTCTTGCCTGCCTCAAATGCAAACTCAAGGCGTTCTTTTTTTGAATTCAACTTTTCTTTTGCATCTTCAACAGCATTGATTGTTTTTTCTTTAACATTTTCAACAAAATCTCCTGCATTGTCAATTAAGTCACCTGTCATATTTTTAATTCTTTTTCTTGTCTCTTTACCTGAGCTTGGCGCATATAGCACACCCAAAGCGGCACCAATTAAACCACCAAGAATAAATGCAAGTGTAATACCAGCTGAATTTTTTTCAGACATTTAAATATCTCCTTTACTTGAATTATTACTTCGCGTAACAAGTGGCGTATCAGAAAATTTGCCTATTTAGAGCGTTTTTTGAAAAAACCTGAAACTATACTCGTAAATAATGAACCAACTTTGAAATAAGGGACGACATTGCCAAAAAAACCCGCTATGTTATTTGCAAGACCAGCTATAACTGATGCCTCGGCATTTATTGATTTCAACAGTTCCTCTGCTTCACTTGCGGTGTAAAAGACCTGTTGAGCCGTTTGCTTCAACTGTATTAATGTTTGAACAAGATAAACAACCGCCACAACAATCGCTACGGTAATTATTACCAAACAAATGCCAAGCAGTATGTTCATATTATCACCTCTTTTTTATTTTGTTTGGAATTTTAACAAATGTGCCAGTGCAAGTCAAACCTTTCAAAAAATGTTTAAGTCGCGGGGCTATTCTGTTAGCCTCAGGCTGACTCCCCTGTGTCATCCCGAAACGCAGTGAGGGATCTTGTAATTGAGTTAAAGATCTCTCTTCGCTTCGCTCATCGAGATGACAAGCAAACCATAAACTGCAACCATTTT
Source organism: Endomicrobiales bacterium (assembly GCA_023228045.1). NCBI lineage: Bacteria > Pseudomonadati > Elusimicrobiota > Endomicrobiia > Endomicrobiales > Endomicrobiales bacterium. The sequence continues at coordinate 1,466 of JALOBY010000014.1, forward strand.
ATTGACTTTACTTTGAGTGTTAATTATAATCTTTCGTATGGAAAGTTCTAAAAATGAATTGTTAAACATTTGGAAACCTATTAAAAACAAACTTTCTAAACGGCTGGAAGATTTTCATGAAGTTTGGAAAACCTACCCTGAAGAAGAACTTTTTGGAGAGCTTGCGTTTTGTATTTTAACCCCACAGTCAAGCGCAAAAATGTGTTGGCGCGCCATAGAAAATTTAAAGAACAAAAACCTTCTACTTAAGGGTAAAAAGGAACAAATTGAAAAAGAACTTTTTGGCGTGCGTTTTAAATATACAAAAGCACAAAGAATTGTTGAAGCACGAGAAAAAGTAACAATAAAGTCCGCCTCGCATCTTTGTGCGGGCGAGACCTCGCCCGAAGGGCGGGGTAAAATCTCTCTTAGAAAAATTCTTAACGAGCATACAAACTGTCAACTTAAACGCGAATGGCTTGTACAAAATATTAAAGGTATTGGGTATAAAGAGGCCGGACATTTTTTAAGGAACATTGGCTTCGCCCAAGAACTTGCGATACTTGACAGGCACATACTAAAAAACCTTAAATACTTTGGCGTAATTTCTGAAATTCCAAAAACACTGACAAAAAGTAAGTATTTTGAAATTGAAAATTTGATGAAAAAATTTGCAAAGAAAACAGGCATTCCACTTGACCATATGGACCTGCTTTTTTGGCAAAAGGAAACAGGAGAGGTTTTTAAATAATTATGGATGCAAAAGCGTTTACTAAACTTAGCTACGGGGTTTACATTGTAAGTTCTCAAAAAGATGGTAAATTTAACGGTCAAATTGCAAACACTGTATTTCAAGTATCGGCAGAACCGGCACTTTTTGCAGTAAGTATAAACAAAACTTAACGCATGAGTTTATAAGCAGTAGTAAAAGTTTTTCAATTTCAGTGCTTTGCTCTGATGTGCCGCTTGTTTTTATTGGAAAGTTTGGCTTTAAAAGCGGCAGAAACATTGATAAATTTGAAGGGGTAAGCTTTGACATTGGTAAAAACTCTATGCCATGCGTAAATGATTATTGCGTTGCACATATTGTTGCTGAAGTTATTGCGACCTCTGATGCTGCCACCCACACACTTTTTATAGGTAAGGTTATTGATGCGAAAGTATTAAACGAAAAAGAACCGCTTACATATTTTGATTATCACCTTATTAAAGGCGGCAAAACACCAAAATCAGCAACAACCTATGTTGAAGAGAAAAAACTGTAATATCTAGTGCAAATAAATGATAAAAACAAGATCCCTCTCCCGCCATCGGCGGGATTCGAGATGACAAACTAAAAAAAAGTCTGTCATTCCCAAGGGTTTCAGCCCCTGCCTTTGGCGGGACTTGTCATCTCGACTTTTGCTTTCCCCCATCCTGTCATCTCGACGAACGAAGTGAGGAGAGATCTTAATGTTGAACAATAACTACTATGTGTACATTCTCACAAACTGGAACAATAAAGTTATGTATATCGGAATGACGAACAATCTTGAACGAAGAATTTATGAGCATAAAAGTAAACTGATAAACGGTTTTAGTAAAAAATATAACCTTAACAAGATAGTTTATTTTGAGCAGACAACTGATGTAAGTGCCGCCATATATAGAGAAAAGGAAATCAAAAAGTGGCGCAGAGAAAAGAAAGATTCTCTTGTTGAAAAAATGAATCCAGCTTGGGATGATTTATCTATAGAGTATTTGTAAAAGATACCTCATCCCGCCTTTTGCGGGATTCGGTATGACAGACAAAAAGAAATAGGAGGAATTATGCAGAAATTTGTATGTAGCATTTGCGGTTATGTTTATGACCCTGCTTTAGGCGACCCGGATAACGGCGTTGCGGCAGGAACGGAGTTTGAGCAAGTAGATAGTTCATGGGTTTGCCCGGTATGTGGAGCAGGCAAGGAAGTTTTTGAGGCACAAAACTAATATATGAAAAAAATATTCGTTGCGATTGGTATTAGCGGTTTTGCGGCTTTTGTATCGCTTGTTGCCACATTTGTCATAGGAATTACGCACTTAAACTTTGAGCTACACAAAAAATGCGCATTTGCAACTATTGGCTTTGGATTAGTGCACTTTGGGCTGATTCTTTATAAAAATCATAGAGTTTCCAAAGCAAAAAAAGCTAGTGTTCAAAAGTAAAGATCCCTTTCGCCATTTTTGATTCTTTCATAATATTGCGCAAGCATTGGGTAGGCGATTGGATTTTTTTCTTTTGTTTCCATTAATTCTTTTTCTATAACTTTTTCACCAGCAATTTTTGTTTTTGGGCTTGCAAAATCATCTAACCACTCTCTAAAAGTTAAAATTGCGTTTAGTTTGCAAAACTTTCCTTCGTCACCATTTTTAAGCAGGTCCATTATGCACTTTCCTGTGCGCTTGCAACGATACCCCGCCGTGCAAAAAGATGTTATCATTCCTTTGCAAGAAAGCTCATAAATAAGTTCATCAAGTGTTCTTGTATCACCCAAAACAAATTGCTGGCCTTCGCCTTCTTGATGCTGGTTAAAATCCTCTTTGCTGTATGAGCCGACACCAATGCGTGAAGACGCGTCCATTTGTGTACACCCAAGCATTAAAGTTTCTCTCCTTAGTTTTTCACTTTCTCTTGCGGTAAGTATCATACCGGCGTAAGGTATGCTAAGGCGTAAAACGGTTATTAATTTTTTAAACTCTTCATCACTAACTTTATAATTACCCCTGCCTTCAAAGTTTGTATTTAATGCTGGCTCAAGCCGAGGAAAAGAGATAGTGTGAGGACCAACGCCAAACTTTTTTTCAAGCTCTATGGTATGATACAAAAGTCCCATAACCTCAAACTTCCAGTTATAAAGCCCAAATAAGGCACCTATTCCAACATCATCAACACCGGCCTCAAATGCTCTGTGCATTGTGTAAAGCCGCCATAGATAATTTGCCTTGAGTGTTTTCGCAGGGTGAAGTTTTGCATAGCTTTCTTTGTGGTAGGTCTCTTGAAATACCTGATAAGTTCCAATGTCCGCGTTAACAAGTTTTTTTAATTTTTCTACCGACATAGGCGCGGCATTTATATTAACCCTTCTAATTTGCCCATAACCTTTACCTGCTTTTACCTTTACACCATAAACAAGACGCATACTTTCTGTTATGTAATCTACATCGGCAGTTGGGTGCTCACCATAAACAAGTACAAGCCGTTTATGGCCAATTTTTCCAGCGAGTGTTTCAACCTCGCTAATTATCTCCGTCGCCGACAATGCCTTTCTTTGTAAACTAATATTGTCTTTTCGCAGTCCGCAATATGAGCAATTATTTACACAATAATCATTTAAGTAAAGTGGAGCAAAGGTTACTATGCGATTATCATATACCTTTAATTTAATCTTTAGTGCCGCATCCTGCATTTCTAAAAGCAGGTCCGGGTCTTGCACATTCAAAAGCATAGCTGTTTCTTGTGGCAATAAAGTTTCTATTGCCAATGCCTTTGCAATTATTGCGCGGACCGTGCCTTTTTCTGGGGAGGCATTTGAAAGGTACGCAAGTATTTCGGACTCATTTATAAAATCTTTACCATTATTTAAATATTTTTCTATCTCGTTAGGTATTATTTGGCTTTCTATCCAGCTTTTTTCATTCATTTTGATACTTCCTTGTTAAGTATATATTTGTAAAAAAATTTTTGATTATTATCTCGTGACAAAACTTTTGAAAAATCATCCCACCTTGGCTGACTATGAATGAGAATTTTTTTGGAGTTTTCGTCAAGGATGTTTGAGCCCGCCACAAAGTGGCGAGGCGAGTTTCCGTAGACGCCAAAAAAAATGCGAATGAATAGCCACCGTGGGTGCATTTCTTTTGGTTACTTTTCTTTGGGCATACAAAGAAAAGTATCATGGGGCGTCAGCCCGAGGCTAGACCTCGCCAAGGGCGGGCAGGCCGAAGGTCCCGCCAAAGGCGGTGAGGCAGAATAGCCCCGCGACTTTTTTTAATCAAATTCGGATTTATATGCTTCTAGTGCATCGGGAAACGGTTCTAAAACACGCTCTATAACACCCTGAACGAAAGAAATGCAAAGGCCGTAATTTGTTATGGCAACGCCACTTGAGTGTGCCTGCTGTATTCGCGAAAGCATCTGCACGCGGTTTAACATACATCCTCCGCAGTGAACTACCAATTTGTATTGCGAAAGATTTTCGGGATAATCCATTCCACAAGAATGATCTATTTCAACGCTTGCACCGGTATATTGTTTTATCCAACGAGGTATTTTTACACGGCCAATATCATCTTCCAAAGCATGGTGTGTGCACGACTCGGCAATAAGAACTTTATCTCCGCGTTTTAACTTGCCAAGCGCTGCCGCGCCACGCGCCATTTCTGACAGGTTGCCTTTAAGACGCGCAAAAAGTATTGAGAAAGTTGTACATTTAATATTCTTGGGAACATCAGCCAGAGTTTTTAGTACAACTTGGGAGTCGCAAACAACTATGCTTGGTTTTATGTTAATTGAGCTTAGAGCAAATGACAGCTCGCGCTCTTTTACAACAAGGCACATTGCGTCTGAATCAAGTGCTTCGCGTATTGTTTGCACTTGAGGCAATATAAGCCGCCCCTTTGGGGCTTGTAAATCAATTGGAACTACCATTACAGCCAAACCACCCGCGCCAACTAAATCGCTTATAAGCGGCGGGGGGTTAAGAAAATCTGCCGAACAAATAGAAATTATTTTGGATTTAAACACCTCAAGTAGTTTTTCTCTATCTTCCAAATCTATTGAGCAAGCGGTTATGTAGTTTTTTGACTTTTCTTTTATTAGCTTTAAAAAGTTCTCTGAAGGTGCTTTCAAGTCAACTTTGTTTATAACAACAATAAACGGCAATTTGCGTTCCGTTGCATTTTGCGCGATGTAATCTTCAAACTCACCCCACACTTCGCTTTCAACAACTACCACAACAACATCTGCCCTTTGAAAAACTTTTTTTGTTTTCCCAACCCTTAATGTTCCAAGCTCACTTTTGTCGTCTATTCCAGCTGTATCTATAAAAAGCACAGGGCCAATAGGCAACAGTTCCATTGCTTTTTCAACCGTATCGGTTGTTGTGCCAGGTTGTGCTGAAGTTATGGAAACATTTTGGCCGCAAAGTGTATTAATAAATGTTGACTTGCCAACATTCATACGGCCAAAAACCGCAATTTGCAACCGTAAACTTTTTGGTGTGGTATTCATATATCTTCAATTATCCTCAATTAAAATTCACTACTATCCGATATGTTTTGTCGTCTTTGTGGTTATGCTGTCATTGCGAATCCCAAAGGGGTGAAACAATCTTGTCTTAATTACCAGATTGCCGCGCTTCGCTCGCAATGACTAATTCTTTTCGCTGCAATGATCGCTATAATGACTAAAATTTTTGTTGTCGTTGCGGTCATGCTGTCATTGCGAATCCCGAAGGGGTGAAGCAATCTCATCTTAACTGATAGATTGCCGCGGGCTAAAGCCCCGCAATGACACTGGATTCCCTCTTACCCACCCGAGGCGGGTCAGCCTTGGGCTGACAATCCGAGGGAATGACAGACCTTTTCTGATACATTTTGGGATGACAAGCTACTTTATTGGCTTTAACGAATGCCCTATTGAGTAATCAATGTATTTACCAGCCGCTTTTGCCATAGCTTCATTGCAATTTACACAAGCACCTGCCGGCTCATTTATACACCGTTTATTTGGATATATTTCATAAAGTACTTTGTATTCATCTTTTGTAAAATTTGGCATTATTACATTCGCACCAACTTTTAATGCGTCTATTCTGTAATCCCTATCAAGAGAACCTAACGCGGTTGTTGCTGGAATATGAGAATTTTTTGTGACAATTCTTGTAAGCGCGACAACTTTTAATACATCTTCTGCTTTGCCAGATGGTTCATTAGCAAGGGGTGTTTGATTGTGTGCGATAAAAGGTCCTATGCCCATCATATCAAAGTTTTGTTCTCCAAAAAAAATAATATCTTTGGCAATGCTTTTAACAGTTTGACCCTTTAGCCCCACCATTATTCCAGAACCAACCTGATAACCAAGGTCTCTTAAATCTTTCAGGCAACGCAAGCGGTTACTTAAAAGCATTCCATCATGCAAGGAGTTATATAAAAACTCATCAGTACTCTCAATTCTAAGCAAGTACCTTTGAACACCAGCATTTTTCCAAAGCTTGTAATCTTCTTTTGAACGCTCACCGCATGAAAGCGTTATGGCAATGTCATACTTTTGCATTATTTGCTCAACTATTTTAGCGATTTCATTTACCGATATAGCAGGGTCTTCACCAGATTGCAAAACAACCGTTCGTACGCCTTTAGAATAAATGTGATCAACACACTTTAAAATTTCTTCTTGGCTCATTCTATAACGGTTAACATTTAAATTGTTGCGATTTAAGCCGCAATAGTGACAAGCATTTTTACAATAATTTGAAAACTCAATTATGCCGCGCAGTAGAACACCTTTGCCAACAAACTCATCGCATACTTTTTGCGAAAATGCGTATAAATCTTCAAGCCCTTGTCCTTGCTCTAATGTAAGCAAAAACTCAACATCTTCTATAGACGGTATTTTTGCGTTAAATACCCTTTGCAAAGTTTTTTGAACCACTTCATTTGCCATTATCTTTCCTGTAACCAAATGAATTAAACTCGAATTTTGCAATAGGATTTGGAATTCGTCAAAAGATACGGGACATTTTTATCCGCAAAATCCTTGCCAATGGAATTACCATTAGCTGCAGTTTTTGCTTCAAAACTGCCTCCGTCTCTTTCGCCTCGGTTCTCAAACCTATTGCAAAGTCCGTGTTAAATTTTCCGAAGAAAGCACCTGTTCAACAACTTCTTTGCCAAGATGTTTTTCTATAACAGCTATAACATCTTTTTTTTCATTGCTTGCTTCATTTATTATCTCTTCTATTTTTTTATAACCGAGCAATGGCAAAAATGCATTAACTACACCCGGGCTTTTATATAAAAGCTCTTTACATACCCGTTCATCTGCTCTGATATCTTTAATATGTTCGCAAAGTAATTTATTTGCATTTAGCAGCAAATTAACAGATTCCAACATAGCAAATGCAATTAAAGGCATATATTCGTTTATCTGTAAAGTACCGTTAGAAACGGCATCAAATATAAGTACATCATTTGCTTTTACTTTTAAGGCGCACCCAATTACCGCTTCAAGGGCAACAGGGTTAACCTTACCCGGCATTATTGAAGAGCCAGCCTGCAAAGGTTTAAGGTGAAGTTCGCCAAGCATAGCTAAAAGGCGCAGGTCTTTTGACACCTTAATTAAACTTGCAGCATTTGCCTTTAAGATACCCGACACCTCCACAAAAACATCGTTGTTTGCGGTTTGGTCAAGCAGGTTTTCACCTCTTGCAAGGCCAAACCCACTGAGTTTTCGCAGTTCCTCAATAACCAAAAACACATATTTGCGCGGTGCGCCCAATGCAGTGCCCACGGCCGTTCCGCCTATATTTACTAATCTAAGGCGCTCCTCGCACTTAAAAACACGCCAGCGGTCTCTGCTAAATGCTTCAGCAAAAGCACCAAACTCCGCGCCTAATGTTATAGGCACGGCATCTTGCATTTGAGTGCGGCCAATTTTAACTATGCTGCTAAACTCTTTTTCTTTTTTTTGAAGTTCACCCTGCAAAGAGGCAATTTCACTACTCAATTCTCTTATGCAGTTTATTGCCGCAATTTTTAATGCAGTTGGAAAAACATCGTTTGTTGACTGATGCATATTTACGGTTTCAATTGGGTCTATTATTTTATAACTGCCTTTTTTTTCACCAAGCAGTTCAAGCGCGCGATTTGCAATAACTTCATTCATGTTCATATTTATAGAAGTACCCGCACCACCTTGCAAGGCATCAAGAATGAATGCGTAATTCAAAGTCCCATTTATTATTTCATCACAGGCAGTTAAAATAGCTTGTGCTTTTTTTTCTTCAATATAGCCAAGTTTAAAGTTTGAAAGCATACACGCTTTTTTAACAAGTGCCAATGCGCTAATTAATCTGGGTGATATTTTATAACCGCTTAAGTTGAAATTAGCTAATGCCCTCTGGGTATGTATGCCCCAAAGTGCGCTTTCATCAATTTCCATTTCACCAAGTAAATCTTTTTCTATGCGTTTAGCCATTTTTATACCTTTTTATACTTTACTGAGAGCCGATTTAACGGAAACATTTTCAATTTGCCCAAGTTTTCCGGTTAACGCTCCGAGTTCATCGTTTGTTGCATCAACAATTAGTGTTATTACACTACAGTGCTTTTCTTTATAAGGTACACCTGTGCGAGCAACAATTAGTTCACCAAACTCACTTAACACATCATTTACAAAATGCGCACTTTTTTGCCTGCTCTCAATAACGATTCCAACAAAACCTAATCTTTTGTTCATAAAGCACTCCTTTAAATTTTTAGCTTCACCATCGCCTCTTTGGCTAACCCGCCTTTAGCGAAGTCAGCCCCCTTGGGCAGACAATGAACGAGCATTTTTATGGAGCTTTCGGCGAGGGCATGTCCTTGAGCGTCGTGGTCAAGGATGTCTAAGCCCGATTTTAACTTGCCATCTCGGGCGAGCAAAACTGGGCAATTCAGTGTCATTGCGAGGGCTTCAGCCCGTGGCAATCTAATAGTTAAGGTGAGATTGCTTCACCCCTTCGGGTTTCGCAATGACAGTAAAAACCAAGATCCCCCGCCAAAGGCGGTGAGGTAGAATAGCCCCGCGACTTAGTCTGAATTTACAATTGTAGACTTGCTCAAAAAAACTAGATTCCCGCTTACTATCCGCGGGAATGACCATCCTTCGCGGAATGCTACGGAATGGCGAACCTTACTACAAAAAATAAAAAGCCCGTCTATGCCAAACTTTAGGCAAAGACGGGTTTTATTAAAAGTTTATAAAATTTTCACAATTGAAATATGAAAATATATTTTAATAAATCCCTTTGGGTCAGAAAAAATCCTTGCCTTAGGATATTATAGTTATGCCAGCTTACTTTCTGTAAATAGGCCTTGCTTTATACTCAGTATGAAATAACTTTTTTGCTTTTTCGCTTAATGGCTTATCAAGAAACTCTTTATAAAGCTGCTGAACGAAGGGGTTTTGATGCGAACACCTTAGTTCTTTGCTTCTATCATCTTTATATATTCCTTCGGCTCTTTTTGTTCTAAACTCATCGGTTACGCCATAGGGTTGTCCCCCGCCCCCAACACAACCACCAAGGCATGCCATAACTTCAATAAAGTCATATGGCCGTTCTTGATTATTTTTCTTTGCTTCTCTAACTTTATTTAGCACATACTCAACATTACCAAGGCCATGAGCAACAGCAATGCGCACCTTTTTGCCACCAACTTCAACAACACCTTCTTTTACACCTTTAAGACCACGCACTTCATTAAATTCTATTTTTGTTTTTGCATCCGGCCCGCTTAGTATAGCATCCACAGTTCTCAATGCCGCTTCAAGCACACCACCGGTATTTCCAAAAATAACCCCGGCTCCTGCGTAATCACCAAGCATATGGTCCGGTTCTTCATCAGGCAAGTGTTCAAAATCAATACCTGCCTGTTTTATCATTCTTGCAAGCTCACGGGTGGTAAGAACTGTGTCAATGTCTTGATGGCCGGAAGCAAACATATCTGTAGAACGAGTTATTTCGTATTTTTTTGATGTACAAGGCATTATTGAAACCATAGCAATTTTTGCAGGGTCAACCTTTGCTTTTTGCGCATAGTATGTTTTGGCAAGCACGCCAACAATTTGGTGTGGTGATTTACAAGAAGAGAAATTGCCGAGCATATCAGGGAAGAACTTTTCCATATGGTCAACCCACGATGGGCAGCAAGTTGTAATAAGAGGCAGTTCCGATTTACCATGAATGAAGCGTTCAATAAACTCACTACCCTCTTCCATAATTGTAACATCTGCGCCGAAGCTTGTGTCAAACACTGCCTTAAAGCCAAGCCGTCTTAAAAGAGCGTAAATTTTGCCGGTTAGCACAGTACCCGAACCAAGCCCGAATGCTTCGCCAATGGCAACACGCACAGCCGGGGCAATTTGAGCTACACAAAACTTTTCCGGGTCTTGCAAAACCTGCCAAACTTTAGCGGTGTCGTCTTTTTCAACTATTGCCCCGGTTGGACAATGGTTTGAGCATTGACCGCAACGCACACAGGGCGAGTCGGCTAAGCGAATATCGCCGGCAGGAGAAATTCTCGTATCAATGCCTCGTTCTAAAAATGACAATGCCCAAACATTTTGCATATCTTGGCATACTTCAATGCACCTGCCACAAAGAATACATTTTGGCGGCTCAAGCACTATTGTTCCGGTTGAATCATCAATCGGCAAATCACGTAAACTTTTTTGAAATGATTCCTTTCTTATTCCAAAATCCGCAGTTAAGCGCTGCAATTCGCAATCGTTATTTCTGCCACAGGTAAGACAACTGTCTGGGTGCCTGGAAAGTATAAGCTCAAGAACAGTTTTTCTTATTTCAACAATTTCGGGGTCTTGAGTGGTTACATCCATATTTTCTTCAATTGGTGTGCAACAAGCACGAACCATTTTTGAAGAACCTTTAACTTTTACAACACAAATACCGCAAGCAGCAGATGGTGGCAGGTCTGGGTGCTTGCAAAGAGTTGGTATTTTTACAAACACTTTTTTTGCCGCATCTAATATTGTTGTGCCTTGCTCTACTGAAACTTTTTTACCGTTTATAATAGCTTTTATCATATAAAGCCTCTTTATTGTTTTGAAATCGCATCAAATTTGCAAACTTCCATACACTTGCCGCATTTTATACACTTTTCTAAATCAACATAAAAACCTTTTTCCCTGTTACCGCCAATGGCATTTACAGGACAGTTAATAAAACACAAACGGCACCGTTTACACTTGTTTTGCATTATGCTGTAAGTAACCAAACTTTTACATTTGTGTGCCGGGCACATCTTATTAATTATATGCTCTTTATATTCATCTTCAAAATAGTTCAGTGTGGAAAGTACCGGGTTTGGCGCGCTTTGCCCAAGACCGCAGAGTGAAGCCTTTTGCATTGCAACACCTATTCTTTTTAACTTTGCAATATCGTCTATTTTACCCTCGCCATTTGAAATTTTTTGCAATATATTTTGTATTTGGAAGCCGCCAATTCTGCATGGCGCGCACTTGCCGCACGACTCATCAACGCAAAACTGAAGGTAAAATTTTGCAATATCAACCATGCAATCATCTTCGTCCATAACTATCATACCACCGGAACCCATAATAGAACCAAGCTTTACAAGGTTTTCATAACTTACGGGCGTATCAAAAAACTTCTCAGGTATTACTCCGCCTGAAGGCCCGCCGGTTTGAATAGCTTTTATTTTTTTGCCGGAATAACTGCCACCGCAAATATCAAAAACAATTTCCCTCAATGTTGTGCCCATCGGCACTTCTACAAGGCCTGAGTTTTTAACTTTTCCGGTTACCGCAAAAACTTTTGTGCCTTTTGATTCGTTTGTGCCAATGCCTGAAAACCACAAGCCACCCTTTGAAATTACAAAAGCAATAGTTGCAAGTGTTTCAACATTATTAATTACGGTTGGTTTATTCCAAAGGCCTTTAACCGATGGGTATGGCGGCCTTGGGCGTGGGGTTCCCCTTCTTCCTTCTATAGAAGCTATAAGAGCTGTTTCCTCGCCACAAACGAAAGCCCCGGCTCCAAGACGAATTTCTAAATCAAAACTAAAATTAGTTCCAAAAATATTTTTACCCAAATAGCCATTTGCTTTTGCCTGCTCTATGGCCATTTGCACTCTTTCAATAGCAAGCGGATATTCGGCACGAATGTAAACAAAACCCTTTGAAGCACCAATGGTAAAACCACCAATTATCATGCCTTCAATAACTGCATGCGGGTCGCCCTCAAGAACACTTCTGTCCATATACGCACCCGGGTCGCCTTCATCACCATTGCATATAATATATTTTTGATCCGACTCTATTTCTCTTGCAAACTCCCATTTTTTCCATGTGGGATAGCCTGCACCGCCTCTGCCACGCAAGCCAGCAGTTTTAAGCTCTTCAATTACCTGTTTTGGAGTGGAAGCTTTTACCACTTTGCCAAGTGCTTCATAACCGCCATTTGCAATATACTCTTCAATGCTTTCAGGGTTAATAACACCGCAATTTTTAAGCACAAGGCGTAACTGCTTTGGTTCATCTTTATAAAGCAAGTCATTTATAATCTTGCTTTGTTTTATTGTAATTTCAATTATTTTTTTGACATCGTCTTCAGTAATATTCGCATACACAATATTATCAGGGAAAACCTTTGCTATAACACCCTTGTTATAAATGCCTGCATCGGCAATGCGTAAAACCTGAACATCTTCTTGCAAGTTATCTTGTCGCAATAGGTCTAAAAATTTGGTGTAAATATCGCGTGTTTTATCTATTTGTTTATTGGCACTGGTATCTTTTAGAAATATAAATTTTTTATCCATTGTAATTACCTTTTTGCCCGAAGGTCGTAAATATTGTCGTTAACAAGCATCTTGCCGCAAACATGTTTGTCTATTATTTTAACAACGATTTCTTTATCAACTTTTCCGTAAATAACGCTTGGCATACCGCTAATGCTAACTTCAATGTTTGGCTCGCAGTAGCACATACCAAGGCAGCCGCATTTTTTTATTTCAATTTGCAAGTTTCTTTTTTTTACTTCTTCAAGCAAAGTTGCGTAAACTTCATCTGCTTTTGCAGCTATGCCACAGGTGCTCATACCAACTTTTATCCAATCTCCTTTTGGGGTAGTTAGAGCTTTTTCGTTTTTAACCATTTTACTGCTCCTCGTTGTATTTAGAGAGAATTTCCGTAATTTCGTTCTTTTTTACTTTGCCATATACATGCCCATCTATCATCATTACAGGTGCAAGGCCGCAACAGCCAAGACAGCGCACTATATCCAATGTAAACATACCATCTTTTGTTGTCTCACCCTCTTCAATTTGAAGTACGGTTTTTACTTCATCAAAAATTTGCGACGCACCTCTTAAGTAACATGCTGTGCCCATACAAACAGATATTTTATGTTTACCCGGCGCTTCAAGTTTAAAGTAATTGTAAAAAGTTATAACTTCGTAAATTCTTGCAAGAGGAATGTTTAAAAGTGAGGATATATAAAGTGATACACTCCTTGGCACATAACCATAATGATCTTGAATTTCATGCAAAATCATAATTAGGTTTCCATCTTTGCCCCTCCACCGTTTAATTATGGGCTCGATGGTGCTTATTAAATTGCTCTCCATTTTATTACTCCAAAAATAGAATCAAATACTTTGTGATTTATTTCACAATGTTTAGAACAACAAAATAAAAATAACTATATACTTAATAAAATAAATGTTTGCTTAAAAAACAGGATTGTTTTGCGACGCTGCAAGACAACTCTTAAAATGCAACGCAATTATAATAAAAATTCTATAAAAAAACAAATGAGTAATTACAACGCTCAATTTTGAAATTCTTATGACTTTTTTTACATCAAACCAGGTATTTTCATACCACCAGTAATTTTTTTACCCTCTTGCGCCATTAACTCCTGCGCTTTTTTGCTCGCCTGCTGAACTGCTGAAAGCACACTTCTCTCAATTTTTTCAATCGATGCACCTGTTAACTCCGGTAAAAGTTTTATCTCAGTAAACTCGCCCTTGCCATTGGCTTTTACCCTGACAGAACTTGTTTCCACTTCAACAACCTGCGACTTTAAATTTTTTTCCATCTCGGCAAGCTTGCTTCTCATTGCCATTGCTTCTTTTGCCATTTTAAACATATCCATAGGTGCCACCTCCGTTATTTTCCGTTCAATTTATGAGCGTCTTCAATTGCTTTTTTTACTTGTGATAAAATTTCCGGTGAAAAAGAAACCCCTTTTTTCGGTAAAAGCTCACCATTTTTTTTATAAAAAACTCTGATATGACAAATAATATTTTTTTTATATAAACTTGAGTAAACTCTTAATTTTTCTTCATTTGCAATTGGCGTTTCAGCAGACATTTCTTTACCCTTTTCACTCTCAATGTTAGACAGTGAAGAAAGTATAAACGGGACATCTTTCATTGAAAGCCAAAGACCCTTTTTTGTTGGCTTTGGCTCAGCTTCATTTGGAAATTGAAAATATGTTCTAAAATCAATTTTATTGTTTTTTAATACTGATACCCTTATTTCTTCAAGGGTATTTTTTTGAATTTTGCCAACCATCGTGGAGTTCATGAAAATTGTGTTGTTTGGGGCAAAACTTCTGCGCATAAATCGCCTATCCTATTCTTTTTTTCTATAAACAATTATAAAAACAACTACGGCGCTAAAAAGAATTAAGTTAACAATAGTAAATGTTTTCCAAATCACATCTTTTGAGTGAAGGGCAGAGTGAAACATTATTAAAAGGCAAACCCACACACCAACTGCCCAAAGCAAACTTATATCGGCAGAAGATTTTCTTTTTACAATTCGCATTATAAGCGGCAAGTTAAATAACGGCAAAGCAACTGCCGCAACAATAGCCAATTTATCTAAATAATTAAATAACTCAACCAATTAATTCCCCTTAGTTTCTAAAGCAACATTTCTGTAATAAACCAAAATATCAGTTAAAACCATCAGGCAGTTAAAAATGTAGAGGTAAATAACAATATCGTGATTATAAAGAATTTTATGAGTTATACCCGCGGCATAACCAACAACCACAATGTATAGAAAAATTAAACTTTTTCCACCTATCTGCCTTGACTTATATGACTTGTAAATAGAAAAAGGCCACGCGGCCCCGAAGCATAAAAGCATTATTACTTCAAATATACTCATACTTTAAGGTTCTTTTTATACACTAATTACAAATTTTTTAATTAATTTATTATTTTTGACCTGGATACTTTTCTAATTCATCTTTTACAACAACAAGTTCAACGCATGCTAACTTTAAATACTCTCTTGAAAGCGCAGCAGCATGATACCTTTTTTCGCACACAACGCGTTTTATGCCGGCGTTTATTATCATTTTTGCACAAGTTAAACAGGGCTCAAACTTTACATAAATTGTTGCGCCGTTTGTTGAGACACCGTGCAATGCCGCTTGCACGATTGCGTTTTGCTCGGCATGGGCCGTTCTAATACAGTGCCTTGATATTAAACCATCGGTATTTATAACATCACTCATTAAATGGCCCACCTCATCGCAATGAGGTAAACCCTTTGGCGAGCCAACATAACCGGTTGCTATTATTCTTTTCTCTTTTACAATTACCGCCCCAGCTCTGCCCCTGTCGCAAGTTCCGCGACTGCCAACCACTCGGGCTATTTCCATAAAATACTCATCCCAATTGGGGCGTTTATAAACCTGTATTTCCTTTTTTAGCTTATTTAATAAATTATCAATTTTCGCTTTCAAACTCACAAGCGTTCCGGCGTTTTGTATGTTAATATCTGCCATGGCAGCGCATTTTTGCAACTGTTGGCCCGAACCTGTTCTTTTTGACTCTAAATTTTCAAAAGTTACAAACTGCGCGAAAGTTTTAGGGTCGCCAATCCTTTTTCTTTTTTGCATTCTTTCAAACCTAAGTTTGGAAGGCGCATCAACAAATATTAAACGGAAATTAGATTTTTTCTTAAGTTCTGCTATTTCGGCGGGATGCCTTATAGATGTGATTATATAATCCTTACTGCAGGCAATTTCGGTAAGCGCTTTTTCTGCCAGGTAACCATCGCCTTTTTCTTGGCGAATTCTTGTGCCGTTCTTAATTAAATTCTCTCTTGTTGGTTTGATACCAGCTTTTTGCAATTCCTGACGGATTATGTCAGAAAGTGAGATGTGGCTAAAACCCTTTTTATTTACAAGGTAATCGGCAACCGTATCTTTACCAGAACAATATGAACCTGTTAAACCTATAATCATAGCGGCAATTTTATACGAAACGCCTTTGAAAGTCAAACTTTACAAATGCTTACGCTTGTAATTTTTGACATACTTTGCAACAGGAATTCAAATTCCCGTTGCAAAAGCTGGGTTAATATAATGTTCCTGCTTTGAAAACAAAATAAATGCCAGCCGCGATAATAAGAAATGCCAGTGCTTTTTTAATTAAAACCATCCACCCGCCAGATTTTGGCAAAGCGCTCAACGCCCCCGCAAAAAAACCAAGTATAAGCAATATTGTGTTTAGTCCAAGTGCAAATGTGAGCATTAAAAGCCCGCCGCTTATAACAGCTTTCTTTGCCGCAACAAACACAAGCAAACCGGCAAGCACGGGTGCCGTACATGGTGATGCCACAAGCCCTGAGGTCATACCAAATAAAAAAGCTCCAAAAAAGTTTGACGAGTTATTGCTTTTTCTGGGGTTAAACGATGGCATTGGCAACACATACCAATCCATCATATTGCCGCCAAGGGCAAGAAGCAAAACACCAAAACCTAAGTAAACAAATGGGTTTACGCTTAATGCGCCAAACATACTGCCGCTTAATGCCGCTATCATACCAAGCGACGCATAAACCAAAGAAAGGCCTGAAACATACGAAAGTGCGGCAAGCAACTTTTGCCTCGTACTTCCTTTTTGAGAGCCCAAAAAGCCAACCACAATCGGTATTATAGGGTAAACGCAAGGAGTTAGCGAAGTTAGCACACCAGCGCCATAAACCGCGAGATATGTAAAGCTGTTTATATTTTCAAAACTGATATTCATATTATCACCTCTTTTATTAATTAACGCTCAACTGCTATTTTAATTATTTTTTTACCTAAATTGGAATTTATTAAGGCAATATAAACTCCGCTTGCGACATATTCCCCGTTTGAATTTTTGCCATTCCATATAGCACTACCGGTGTTTGCAACATAAGACACTTCTCTTACAAGCTCACCATTTATGGTGTATATTTTTATACTGGCATTTTGTGGCACTTTATCAAATGTTAAACCTTTTAAATGCACCTTCGGATAATACGGATTTGGAAATACTCTTATTTCCGATAAGTTCTGTGC
Source organism: Endomicrobiales bacterium (assembly GCA_023228045.1). Lineage (NCBI taxonomy): Bacteria > Pseudomonadati > Elusimicrobiota > Endomicrobiia > Endomicrobiales > Endomicrobiales bacterium. Next base: position 18,562 of record JALOBY010000014.1, read on the forward strand.
TGGTGAAATTTGAACAAGTGCAAAATTTGAGAGATGGTCAACACTTGAAACTACTTGATTTGAATCTAATCGTAATGTACTTGGCAATACTATCCACTGAAAAAGAGATTGATCATACCGAGCAAGCGTTAACTGACTTTTGTTGCCGTCAATAACATCGCTTAAAAAGTAATTTACCGTAATAATTATAGGTTTTTGCGGTTGTAAGTTTTTATCGTTTGTAATGCCAAAACCAACTGCAATTATTTTTAACGCCTGCTCATACGACTGCGCCGCAGCGGCAGTTGATATTGTAAGGTTAACATCCTGGCTGAATGTACCGGCAGGTATGTTAAGAACTATGTCACCCCTTTCGGCATAAAGCGTAATTGTATTTGCAATGGTTCTATCTATAAATGCGGTTTTTATAGTTTGCGCGGCACCCGTAAAAACCCTAAGTTTTTCTGAAACACTACTCCAGTTAAATGCCTTGTCGGCAACTTTTATTAAAAAATAATAAGTTGTAAAGTCCAAAAGGCCGCTTAGCGTTTTTGTTTGCACTTGGTTTGCAACGGCGTTGGTTGACCAAACAACATCAAAGTCAAGGTAGTTTGCCGGAGCACTTTCCCAAGTGTCTGCGCTATTAGTTGAAAATCTTATTTCATAAATTCCGTCTTCTATGTTTGTATTGTAGTCATTATCACCTGATGCAAGCCAACGCAACTGCAAACTTTCCAAACCCGCATTTTGCGGTTTCATTGTTTTTATGTATTCAAACTCGCGGATTTTGCCAGGCAATGTGCTGTCTTGTGTAAAACCAAGTGAGCTAAGCCCATTTTGAATGTAACTTATTGCAGAAAAAGTGTTTTTTACAAACCCTGAGCGGTAGTTTTCTATGGCAATCATACCTGCGCCCGATTGTATGCCAATAACATCTGGGTCGCGCCACATACCTGAAACATTGAACTTTGAATGTTTAGAGGAATCTTTGTTGTATGAATCGCAAAAACCGTAAGTGCCCCAGAGTAATGAAGCATAGTTTGTGTTTAGATATTTTATTGCATCTATCACGCTTGATGGCAGTTCTGTTATTGCGGCAAGCAGGTTGCTTATGGCTATTGTGCCATCCTCATTTTCACCAATACCATAACCGGTGTAACCACCATTTGGGTCATCGGTTGCACCAATTCCCCAGCTGTTTTTGCCATAAGTTGAGTATTTAGCTCTGTTGTCATAAGTATAACGGTGGTTATGCAATGTTGCTTTATAGTTATTTGCCGCAATACACATATAATTGTCGCGCATTCCTGAAAATTTTACAAATAAACCAGGGTACTGGTGTGTGAAAAGTGGACCTGTAAAAACATAAGATAAACCTCTGTAAGTTATTTGCGTACGCGATAAACCACTCCAACCATTTGTGTCGGTAAGTGGATATGTGGGCGAGCCCATAGCAAGTATGTAGGCAAATATACCCTCACTGTATCCTGCTATATCACCTTGACCTGCAAAGCCGGTCTCGGGCTGCCATGCCCACTTTAAGTAACTACCCCCGTTGCGCATCCAGTTCCAGTTAATTCTTTTATATATTGTATCCGCCTTATTCCAAAGTGTGCTTGAACCGTCTATATTTAAAAAATACTGCCCAGCAAATAGCGCGCCGGCAATAAAAAAAGCTGTATCTATTGTTGAAAGTTCGGAACCACTTGAGCTTCTGGAACCATCGGCTTTTGTGAAATGATAAAAAAATCCATTGTGGTGCACAAGCCCACCTGTGAGAGCTGTGCCGGAACTTTCCGGTGCGGCAAGATAATGAGTTAAAATATTATTTACTCTATCGTATGCCTGCTGTTTTGTTATCAAACCGCGACTGTGACCAATACATGCCGCAACCATGCCAAAACCGGATGCGATTGCGGTGTATACTAGGTCGTCAACTGGATAATCGGTTTCAAAATTTCTGGCCCTATCTTGAATTGAGTATCCACCTGAGTTTATTTCGTTATTGAAGTAATTAAATATGTGTTTTTCAATTGAGGCAAGAATAGCATCATCAGATGAAGTATCTAACGCATCGGCATATAGCGGCATGAAAAATGCAAGCGCAATTAGCGTAATTGATAATAATTTAAAAAAAATTTCAACCCGTATTTTGCAATAGGTTTGAGAACCGAAGCGAAAGAGACGGAGGCATTTTTGACGCAAAAATTGCAGCGAATGGTTATTCCATTCGCAAGGTTTTTGCGAAAGAAAATGTCCCATATCTTTCGATGAATTCCAAATCCTATTGTAAAATCCGGGTTTAATCATAATTTTCTTTTAAAACATAAAATTTGACGAAATACTTAAGCGGTGCGTATCACCTAAATCTCCCATTGGTAAAAAGGTATAGTCAAATGTAAAACCATCGTAAGTAATGCCAAAACCAACACTTATACCACTTATGCCAGAAACATCTTTTGTTGTTGTATTTAAGCCAGCCCGGCAAGCTATGGAAAGCAAATCATCAAAAGAATAACTATATTGTCCACCAACGGCGAGGTTTGGATCCGAGTCAAAAGGAATATTAACATCTGACACTAAAAACCACTCTTGGTCAATTTTATAAGCAATACCAGTTTTTATATTTAGCGGCAGTTGGCTTTCTTCAGATAAAAACTTCATAGATGTACCAACATCTTGCAAAACAAGCCCGGCCGAAATGTTTTCATATTCCACCTTGGCACCAATGTCTGTGGCAAATGCATCAGCTGTATGTTTAATAGTTGATGTTATATATTTTAAGTTTGCCCCAAGAGAAATTTTGGCAAATTCAAATAGTTCTTCTTCAACGCAAATACTTTCCATTTCTCTTGCATAGGATATTGTTAGCGCTGTATCGGATGGAAAAAAGTTAGATGTTTTATTACCAAACTCATCCATACCAATAATTTGGCCATACGAAAAGTACTGCGCGGCAAAACCAAAGCTTCCAATGCCGTCAAAGCTGTGCGCCAAAGAAAACCAATCGTAAGACATATCGCCAAACCAGATTGCATGAGAGAACGCAAAGTGACCATAGCTCATTGCGCTGATACCCGCGGGGTTCCAATAAATTGCGGTTGAATCATTAGCCATGGCACAATAAGCCCCGCCAAGCGAAGCAGCTTTGGCATCTGCCCCCATTTTTAAAAACTGCGCGGTCGCAGTTCCCGCGCTGAAGGCAAGCTCGTGTACAAATGTTACAAGGAGAAGAGCAATTATTATTGTTAGTTTCATGGTATTTTTACACAAATACTATAAATACCTAATACAAATGTTGTCTGATTATAACAAAAGCTTTAACTTAAACAAAACAGAGGGGGCTGGAAAAAAATCCAACCCCCTCTGAAATCTTTAAAACTTACAAATCTATAATTATTTTTTCTGTTCAACCACTGGTTTTTCCTGGGTTTTGACTTTCATTTTTTCAACTGCATTGCGCATATCAGCATCTGAAAGCTCAACAAGTTTAGCTTTCTGTTCTGCGCTTAAAACTGCCACTATCTTATTTGCTTCAGTCATACGCATATCTATTAACTGTTTTGAAACATCTGCAAATTCAGATTGTGCTTTTATCTTTACAGCGATATCGGTGCTTTTGGTTACTAAATTAAGCTCTTCTCTTTTTGACTTAGAATCAGTCATAAAAGCTTGCATAGATTCTCTTGACTGCTTTTGAATTGCTTTTATCTTTTCTTGTTGTTTATCACTCAATCCAATTTCTTTTGAAAAACGAATAGCATTCCTTGTGGACATCTTTGACATAACATCTGTTTTTTTCGCATCCTGATTTACAACATCCGCGCAAATACCGCTACCAATAGCAACAACACTTATAACAAAAACTGCCAAGACCAATTTAACCAAATCTTTATTAAACATAAATTATCTCCTTGTCTTTTTATTTTACTTTTCTACGCTTTTGGCATTTTATTACGATTTTAATGCATTGTCAACAACAGCATTTTTCTATCGTCAAAGTTTCACATCTATCTTATTGACCAAATTTTTACCAAATTGTCGGCACCGCCTGTTGCGATATCTTTGCAATCTGGAGAAAAAACAACAGCTATTGCCGCTCCTTTATGAGCCAAGAGCGTTTGAAAACAATTTAGAGATTTTGTGTCCCATATTTTAACCGTTCCATCCTTTCCGGCCGTTGCTAAGTATGCACCATCTGGAGAAAATGCCACAGAAAAAACACCATCCTGTTTTGTTTCAATCTTATTCTTAAGCACAAAATTTTCAGTTTCCCAAAACTTTACAGTTCCATCAAAACTGCCGCTTGCCATTATGGTGCCATCCGGAGAAAATGCCAAAGACCAAATTTGACTAGTATGTGCCAGGATAATTGTTTTTTGCTGGCAAAGTCCTGTTTGCCAAACCCTTATAGTACCATCTGAACCTGCACCTACAATATACCTGCCGTCCAGCGTGAAACCGGCATCGTTTGTGGTATCGGCAAAGCCGCTAAGGTTCGCTACTATCTCACCTGTGTCAGCATTGTAAACTTTTACACACCTATCCCATCCTGCAGAGCAAATTAACTTATTGTCATTTGAAAAACCGGCAGACTCAAATCTGCCCGCATTGTTAAATATGCTTTGTTTACACAACCAGTCGTCAACAGACCATAGCTTAATTGTCTGGTCATAACCTGCTGAAAGTATTTTTGCGCTATCCGTTGAAAACACCACAGAAGTCACATAGTTTGCATGGCCATTTAAAACCGCAACACAATCAGCCGATGAGCTTGACCAAACCATAAGAGTTTTATCTTCAGAAGCGGATGCCAAATACTTGCCATCTGGCGAAAAAGCCAAAGATACAACCCTGTTTGTATGCCCATTTAACGTACCAACATACTCATAGTTCGCACATAAAACTATGGCATTAAAAACAAAAATCGCAATAAAAATCAAAAATATCTTTTTCATTTTTTCACTTAACCTTCTTTATTTTTATAAACCGCGACAGGAAAATCAAAAGAACCAATCAGTGTTTCAATTTTTACAAAACCTTCAAAGCGATAATCAACCTTCCCATTTTTTACAAGTGACTGCGCTGCACTTGAAATAGCCCAGTAAGGAATTTCAACCTTACCAATTAGTTTTGTTGACTCTGATGGTTTAATGTCAAACTTTGGAAACACTGCTTTTGCTATTTTACTGTTGTTAACATACATATCAAGAGAAAGTGAGTTTGCTCCTGCATCAAATAAGTTTGGGTTTTGAGCTTTCAACTCAACTGCAAGTATAAACCCAGTTAAAGAAATTGAGGCAACCTTTACACTTTCAAGCTCAAACTCACAGTTACGCACGGCAATATGTTTTTGTATTGTCGCACAACCAACAAGAGAAAAAAGCACGACAATAAATAGTGATTTTACAACACTTTTTACATAAAAATTATAGGAATTTACAAATCTTATTCCCATATTAAGCCGTTAAATCTTATTTCTGTTGTCTTTGAATTTATATCGTTTATAATTAGTCCTCGTTCAAATAACATTTGCAATCTGAATGCGATTGTACAAAATAGAAAGAATTTTACAAAATATATTTTTAACAGAAAAAGAGGCAAAAATGCTATAATGCGCCAATCATGGATAACGGTGACAGTAAAAACAAAGGCCCATTTAGCCTGATTGGACGTATGTTTAGCTTTATAATTGGCAAAGCCCATAATCCCTACGACCCCAAAATATTCCACAACATAGCTTTAGTCGCATTTTTGGCATGGGTTGGCTTTGGCTCTGACGGTATTACATCATCTTGCTACGGACCGCAAGAAGCATTTTTCGCACTTGGAGCACACACACATTTAAGCATTTTTGTGGCTCTGGCAACCGCTATTACCATTTTCTTAATAAGTGCAAGTTACTCGCAGGTTATTGAAGCCTTCCCCTACGGCGGCGGCGGTTACTTAGTTGCAAGCAAACTACTTTCCCCAAATACCGGAATGATTTCCGGCTGCGCGCTTATTATTGATTATGTACTAACAATAACCGTGTCGGTCGCAAGCGGCGCGGATGCAATTTTTAGTTTTTTACCGCAAAGTTTTCATATTTACAAACTTGAGTTTGCAATGCTTGCCCTAATTTGCCTGATAATTTTTAACCTACGCGGCGCAAAAGAATCGGTTAAACCACTTATTCCTATATTTCTTGTTTTTATTGCAACTCATGTTTTTGTAATCATATACTCCCTAATCTCAAACGCGAATGCTTTTCCCGCGCTTTATGAAACTACTAAAACCGATGTTGCCACATCTTATTCGCAGATAGGCCTTTTTGGGATATTTTTTATTATTATGCGCGCATATAGTATGGGTGCAGGTACTTTTACAGGCATTGAGGCCGTAAGCAATGGTATGCCACTTATTAGGGAACCAAAAGTTAAGAACGCTAAAAAAGCAATGGTTTATATGTCACTTTCACTTGCTTTTATGGTTGTTGGGCTTATGCTTACATACCTGTTTTATAATGTTCAGCCAGAATTTGGCAAAACCTACAATGCCATTGCTTTTGAACATTTAACGGCAAGCTGGGGTGCAGGCGGGAAGCTATTTGTACTGATAACACTTTTTTCAGAAGCCGCACTGCTCTTTGTTGCCGCGCAAACCGGCTTTTTGGGTGGCCCAAGGGTGCTTGCTAACATGGCACTTGACCGCTGGTTTCCCACCCGTTTTACCGCGCTTAGCGACAGGTTTGTAAACAAAAACGGCGTGCTTATTATGGGAATTGCGGCTCTTGCAATTATGCTTCTTGCCCAGGGTTCTGTTAAATTTTTAGTGGTGCTTTATAGTATAAATGTTTTTATTACATTTACGCTTACGCAATTAGGAATGGTTAAGCATTGGTGGATAGAAAGAAAAAAACAGCCGCGTTGGAAAAAGAAAATATTAATTAACGGGCTTGGGCTTTTGCTTACCTCAACTATTCTCATTGTAATGCTTATAATCAAATTTTACGATGGCGGTTGGATTACACTTTTGGTAACCGGCGCTCTTGTGATTTTTGCTTTTACTATAAAAACTCATTACTTTAAAACCGCGAAACTTTTACACCGGCTAAACACACTCATTACTGCCGCAAACATAAACTCAATAACAGACAAAAATGATGATGGGCTTATAGAAAACCCTAAAAGCGAATTTGACCCTAACGCAAAAACAGCAATTTTGCTTGTTAACGGTTATAACGGGCTTGGCTTGCACACACTTTTTGGCGTTATACGACTTTTTGATAACAGCTTTAAAAACTTTATTTTTGTTCAGGTTGGTATAATAAATTCCGGAAACTACAAAGGCGCGCAAGAAGTTGATAATTTGGAAATAAAGATAAAAGAAGACATTAACCACTATGTAAACTACATTCGCAAAAGCGGCCGCCATGCCGATGGTATAGCTTTGATTGGCACAGATGTATTAGACGAAATTGAACAACTTGCCCCAAGAATTATGGAGAAATTTCCAAACGCGGTTTTCTTTGGCGGTCAGTTAGTTTTCCCTGAAGATACATTTATTACCCGCTGGCTGCATAACTACACGGTTTTTGCCTTACAGAGAAAGTTCTACTCAAAAGGCATACCTTTCATACTTCTTCCTATTAGAGTTTAGCTTAAATTCAATTAGGGTTTACTGCTAACATCCCAGTCAGAAAAATCCGTTATTCCAGCTTTCACATATACATGTCATTGCCCAGTTTGAGCAAGCAATCTAATCATATATTTAGTTTAAGTTGCGGGTCTTTCCTGCCCCTGCCCGCCAAAAGTTAATAGTTTTAAAAACAAAAATGTCTTGCGTAAATTTACGCAAGACATTTTTTATTATTAATAAAGGTTAATTCTTTTTGGCAATTAATACAAATTCGTTATACTTAAAAAACTTTCCAACAAACTTAATAAACGAAAATGAAATGAATCTCCACCCAGTCCCGCCTTAGCGGGAGGCGAAATTATCAAGTTAAAAGATCTTTTTATTTCTTTATAAGTTCGTAAACCAAAGTTTTGGTAGTTAAATCTGTCACTTGCTTCGGGCCAAAGTATTGTATTGGGCCAGGGAACAAATAACTTTCTGTATTTGCCCAAACCTGGCGCATTTTTTCAAACGCCTTAAATGGTTTGTCATTTAAATCTACCAGTGCTTTTTGAATAACTGGTTTTTCTTTGCCTTTCCTGCGTTCAATGTTCATCATCATTGTTAATGGCACACCACCGCACTCCCAGTTTTCAGGATTTCTAAGCAGCTTTTTTACAGATGATATATAGCCGGTAAATGAGTTTAACGCAAGCACCGCGGCCGTATATCCAAGAGCATAAGTGTAATTTGCATCAAAGTTTGATGGAGCACCGCAACGGCCTTCGTATCCAAAAAAATGCGTGATAGCGCCAAATTTACCTTTGTATTGCCCATCAATTTTCATTTTAGAAAGTTTTGATTTCACCATATCTACAAGAAGCTTTTCAGTTTCTATTTGAGAAACCTGCACATTACCATGCGGGTCGCGGTCAAGCATAAGCTGAAACGCAATCGCACTTGGCAACGACCGCATAAGAGCGGCGAGCTTTGATGGCAATTTATCGCAAACAAGCTGTTTTTTGGCTTCAAGTCCATTAATAACTAAAAGTTCAGCTTCATTTTCCGCTAAAACATCGTTAAGCGTACCTATAAGTTCTTTCATTTCAGGTATAAACTCAATTAAACCTTCTGGCACCAAAATTACACCAAAGTTTTTACCTGTGCCAGCACGAACTGCAACTATGGAGCAAATTGAGTCAACAACTTGAGCAAGTGTTAACTTTCTCTCAAGCACTTCTTCGCCAATTAGCACAATGTTTGGTTGTGTTTTAAAACCAACTTCTAAAGTAATGTGAGAAGCACTTCTGCCCATAAGTCGCACAAAATGCCAGTATTTTTGGGCCGAGTTTACATCACGGCATATATTGCCGACTACTTCTGAGTAAATTTTTGTCGCGGTGTCAAAACCAAACGATGTTTCTATATGCTCGTTTTTAAGGTCGCCATCTATTGTTTTTGGCACGCCGATAACACTTACGGGCGCATTTTGGTTCTTAAAATATTCGGCAAGTAGAGCGGCATTTGTGTTTGAATCATCGCCGCCGACAACCACCAAAGCATTGAATTTATTATCCACCAATTTTTTTTTGGTAAGGGCAAATTGTTCAGGCGTTTCTATTTTTGTACGCCCCGACTGTATAATGTCAAAACCACCCGTGTTGCGGTACTTATCCATTAACTGAGCGGTTATTTCTTTGCATTTATTTTCCAATATTCCGGAAGGCCCGCCCAGAAAGCCAATAAGTTTATTTTTAGGATTGGTTTTTTTTAGCGCATCAAAAAGCCCGGCAATAACATTATGCCCGCCTGGTGCCTGCCCGCCAGAAAGAACAACACCAACCTTAAGGGGTTTTTTTGCTATGGCGCTGTTTTTGCCTTTAACAAAAGAAACAACTGGCAAACCATAAGTATTACCAAATAGTTTTTTAACGTTTTCCTGATTGGAAATGCTCTGTGTTGGTTTGCCCGTTTTAGCAACAAGTGCCGCGGGGCCACTTTTTAGTATTATTGGCAAAACTGGTTTAAATTTTGACCTTTCAACTTGTAATTCAGACAAATTCTTCTGTTGCATATCTGCTCCCCTTTATTTTATAAATCATAATAGTCTGTCACGAAACTCTTTTTCCGTCCAGGATTGCAAAGTTCAAAATATTTTTGCCCTCAACCACATCCAACGATACTTTTACATCACCCTCACCTGCCCTTCGGGCTTCCTCTCCCCTCGAGGGAGAGGATTGAGGTGAGGGGGCATTTTGCGACCGGCCAATAAACCATAAATGTGCGTTAATCCGTGACTATTATACAATTTTTTTTGTTTTCGCACAGCAACTTTGTGCGCTCAAGTGCCTGTAAAACATTAGCATACTGGAGGATTATTTATTTGCTTGTAGCAAAAAAAACTCTATTTACCGGCTTTCATATAGCTCAATAAAGCCGCGATAATTTCCGCCGGTTTCGGCGGGCAGCCGGGAATATGCAACAATACCGGCAGTATTTTATTTATCCCGCCCAGAGTGTAATACGAACCCTTGAACGCTCCACCGTCTAAAGCACAATCACCGAGGGTTATCACCATTTTGGGTCCGGGCATAGCGTCATATGTTTTTTTAAGAGCAATTTTCATATTCTTTGACAACGGCCCGGTCACAAGAAGCGCGTCAGCATGCCTTGGCGAAGCTACAAAATCTATTGCAAACCTTTGAATGTCGTAGATCGGGTTGGTGGCCGCGATTATCTCGGACTCGCAACCGAAGCATGAGCCGGTATCAACTTCGCGGATATGTAAAGACCTGGAAAATTTTTTTATGATAAGTTGTTTCAGTTCGTTTCCCGGCCCTTCAATTTCAAGCGCACCTGCGGAAATTGTTTTAAAACACGATGAGTTGATGGTAACAAGCCCTTTCTTAAGTCTGTTTTTAAATATTTTCATAGGTCGTTCCCTGAATATGAAAGATTGAAACTTTTATTTATCAGCGGAAAATCAGGTATTATATTCCCGGGAAGCGCATAGGCAAGGCCTTGCCAATTATTAAATGAAGAATCAACTATCTTGCATCTTTCAATTATTCCTTCGGAATTTAGCCTTACCCAGTAAATCACGGGGCCTCTCCATCCTTCCACATACCCGAGAGCGAAACTCTGTTTTATTTCGGTTATTTCCACCCTGTAAGCATCTCCCTCTTTAAGCATAGCGGCGAATTGTTTTACCAAATTTGCCGATTCTTCAAACTCTTTTATCCTGATACTAAGGCGGGCAAGGACATCGCCAGAAACCTCTTTAGCGATATTGAATTTTACTTTGCGGTATACTCCAGAAAAATCCTTGCGGAGGTCTAGATCTATTCCTGAAGCTCTGGCAGCGAGCCCCGAAACCCCGAGATCTTCGGCGACTTTTCTTCCGAGAACACCGGTAGAATCAACCCTGTCCATGAACGAAGCATTGGACAAAAGCATTTCTTTAAGCTCTTTGAAATCTTTCATCACTTCATCCATGCAGCCGGAGACAAATATTGAATCTGCTCCGGAAATGTCTTTGGAAACCCCTCCGGGAACACAGGCGGATCTCAAATACCTGCTACCTGTAAGTTTTTCGTTAACTGTTAAAAGATATTCTTTCATTACCGAAGCGTAAGCGTGGGGAAAACTGTATGCCGCGTCAAGCGCCATGGTACCTATATCTATAATGTGATTATGCATTCTTTCAAGTTCAAGGAAAATGGCGCGCGATAATTCGGCATTCTCTGGGATTATTGTGCCGCATATCTTTTCTGCGGCATTGCACAGCGCAAGGCTGTGAGCGAAAGATGAATCGCCGGTCACGCATTCGGCAAGGCGTACTGCTTCATGTATATTTTTCCCTTCCATCAATTTTTCTACGCCCCTGTGAGTAAACCCGAGCCTTATTTCAAGGTTTATAACGGGTTCTCCTGCAACGCTGAACCTGAAATGCCCAGGCCCGATTATACCTGCGTGTACAGGGCCCACAGGTACTTCAAAAACACCCGAGCCCTCTATTTTTTTGAACTTATAGATCCCGCGTTCACCTTGGCAATCTGAATTTGAATTAAAGTTTTTTCTTAACGGGTAGGCGCCGCGGGGCCAAACTTCATCATGAAGCCTGAGTCGTCTGGTATCGGGATTGCCTACGGGTATAATACCAAACATTTCAAGAATTTCTTTTTCAAATAAGTTCGCGGAAAATATCTCTTTGGCTAACGAAGGAAATTCAGGCGCGGATCTTGCGACCGGCAACCTGACAAACATCCATTTGCCACGCACGGCATCTTCAAAACCGCAATAAAGACGGAAATTCTCCGCGTCTTCGCGGTCATCATCAGCAAAAAATATTTTCACAGGCGAGCCAAGTTCCGCATGAAGCGCAAGGCAGGCTTTAAGAAAATCTTCCTTCCGCGCGTCAAGGTATATAACCCCGTCTTTTTCTTCCGGAACACCGATAAATTTAAATGAACATTTCTGTTCTATTTCTTTTAATCTTATATGAAAGTTCATTTTAGTTTCACCATAATATCGCCGCCGCCGAGTTAAGTATATTTGTAAAGAAAGGCGGCATTGCAACACCGAAGACAACCATTATTAAAACAAGAAAAATAAGACCGGCTTTTACCCCCCGGCTTTCCTTTGCCACCGGAACAGACTCGGGTTTTACGCCGAAAACAACTTTTGAAATATAATAAATAATTGAACCAAAAACCACTGCAAGAGCAACAAGCAGTATAGATGTAGCAGTATAGTTCCCGCGTGAAAAACCAGATATGATAATCATTATTTCACTTATGAAAATTGAAAAAGGCGGAGTACCGGCGATAGCAAAAGCAACTATCATTACAAGCGTGCCCGTAAAAGGCAGCGCCCGGACGACACCACTTATTTTTCTCATATTGTTCGTACCGAATCTTTTTACAATGCTCCCCGCGCAAAAAAACATCGCGGCTTTCGTTACAGCATGGTTGAAAATATGGAACAATGCGCCTACGCAACCGAGCGGTCCGCCAAATCCAAACCCAAGGGCGATAATACCGATATGTTCAATGCTTGAATATGCAAGAAGCCTTTTTATGTCTTTTTGAACAAGCACAAAACCCGCCGCTATGATAAGCGAAACAACGCCAAACCCAATAAGAAGCCCGGCCGTAAATGACGGTTGAACGCTTTTGTTGACTATCAACGCAAAACGCAGTATCACGAAAATAGATGTTTTAATTAGCACGCCGGAAAGCATAGCGCTTATAGGGGCAGGTGCCTGGCTGTGCGCGTCGGGCAGCCATGTGTGCATAGGGGCAAAACCTGCTTTTGTGCCGTATCCAACAATAATGAACAAAAATGCTATTTTTATTATTTTAGGGTCAAAAGTCGCCGCCGCGAGCATCATATCCGTCCAATTAAGGCTACTGACATCGCGAGTGCTTGAAGCGTAATAGAAAAGAATAGTGCCAAAAAGAGCGAATGCCAGCCCTACGAAGCATATTATTATGTACTTCCATGCGGCTTCAACTGATTTTTTTGTGTTGTAGAAACCCACAAGAAAAGCCGATGTAAGAGTTGTCATTTCCACCGCTACCCACATAAAACCCAAGTTATTGAAGATAGTAACACAATACATTGTAAATGTAAAAAGGTTAAACAGGGTATAATACAATCTAGATTTTTTTTCGGATATTTCTCCATCTTCAAGGTCCTTTTGAATGTAGGAGACCGAATAAAGTGACGAGGCAAAGTTTACAACCGATATTGTAAGTATAAAAAAACCACTCAAAGCATCGGCATATATAAAACCAAAAAACGACTGTGAGTGCGCGGCAAGTTCACCGGCAAGAAGAAACGCCATTATAAGCCCGGCAAAGCTGCCCATAGCGTTTATTAAACCTATAGTTTTCTGTTTTTTTATAAATAGCGGTACCACAGACATCAACAACGGTATCGCTAATAATACAAATAGTTCCAAATAGTTACCCTTTCAGCGTGTTTAGTTTACTTAAATTTATATGAGTAAACAGGCTGTTTATCCTATATACGAAAATGCCCAGTATCAATACACAGATGAAAACATCAAAGAATATGGCTATTTCAAAGAAGAACGGCATGTTCCCACATAATGCCACCGCCGCGAGAAATATACCGTTTTCCATCACAAGGAGCCCAACAACCTGTGCAATCGCCTTAAGCCTGAAGACCATAATGAACAGGCCTGTAAGCATTATTGAAAGCGAGACCGCAAGCGCGCTTGCGTCTGCTATGGAGGTTAAACCCATAATCTTTCTTGCAAATATCCATCCCAAATAAGCGAGTATCACAGCGCATACTATTGAAAGCATAGGGTTTATCACGAGACCTAAATGTTCTCCCGCTTTGGTTCTTGTGGCTACATTTTTGAGCATTTTGGGGATAAATACAGCTTTTAGTGTTAATATAAGAAATGCTATCGCATACAAACCAGCCAATCCTGTAGTCACTGCTTCCGAAAAAACAATTACCGCAAGAAACAATGATTGCACGGCAAAAGAATTCACGAGCGGCGTAATTCTTTTTGAAAGCACCATTATGAAAGTCATTAATACAATTAACACCATTATCATATTCATTTTAAAACCCCAGTATGGCAATTATGAAAGTTATCGCTGAAAGCAGAAAACCGAAAAGCAGGAAATCTACAGACCTGAAAAGCCGCATTTTTGCGATTGAAACTTCAAGCAAAGCGACACATGTTCCGACAATAAGAATTTTCAAACAGTAAAACGCAAAACCTGACAAAGGTGCAAAAGGCAGTAAAACATTAGAGACAGCTGGCGGCAAGACAGCATTAACGGCAATTGTCATGAACAATATCTGTTTTATGTGCGCGGCCATATCAATAAGCGCAAGCGAAGGCCCTGAGTATTCAAGCACCATTGCTTCGTGTATCATCGTAAGCTCAAGATGCGTCTCCTGATTATCAATTGGCAACCGGGAAGTTTCGGCAAGCAACACTATGAAAAAAGCTACAGCAGCGACAATTGCTGAAGGCCTTACGAAACTGACAAGGCTTAGAGACGCCATGTTCGTGGTTCCCCCGGCAACTGAAACCGCAAAAATGGCAAGTATCGCCGCCGGCTCAACAAAACTGGATATGAACATCTCTCTTGACGACCCCATGCCCCCAAACGAGCTTCCCGTGTCAAGCCCCGCAAGAGCAAGAAAGAACCGCCCGAGTGCAAGTAGAAATATCACCGCGAGAAAATCGCCCGCGGCCCAAAACGATATTTGAGGCATAAATGCAGGTACAAGCGCAAGAGCCGCCACACTTGAGCTTAAGACAACGTAAGGCGCGATACGGAATATACATGAACTGTTGACCGATATTACTTCGTCTTTAGAGAAAAGCTTTGCGATATTATAATAAGGCTGAAATATACCCGGCCCGACTCGCAGGCGTAAATTATTCTTTATCTTGCGGATAATGCCGCTTAAAAGAGGCGCGATGATTATAAGCACGGATAATTGCAAAGCCGCGTTAAACAGTTTCATATTTATTTACCATAAAAAAACATAAGAACCAGTATTGCCAAAAATATATACGCTATATATAGGTGTATACTCCCGGCTTGAAGTCTTTTTAAGTACCGCGCTGCGCGAAGAGTAATTTCCAATCCCAGTTTGTAAAAATATTTCTTAAAAACATATGTGTTATAAAGCTCGTACCTGAAAGACTTTATGTGGTACTGAGACTCCTTAATCTTTTCTGTTTTTGTATAGGGTTTAAGAAAAAAACTGAACGCTATCCTAAACGGCTTGGAAAATGCCGTGGCCGTATATTCCGTTCTTGAATCAAGTTTGTAATAACCGCAATCCCATGTTAAGCCCGTAGATACTTTTCTCTTGCGCGCAAAGACATAGACAAGAGCGACTGTTATGCCTACGGTTACGACAAGCATCAACAGTATCAGAACCGGTGAAATACCAATTAATCCGTTTGATGATGGTAAAGTTGTAAATTCCTTCAGCGAGAAAACTGGCGGCCAAATGCCGGTTTGGTTTGGTCCCGTGGCAGTAACCGCAATATTTGAAATAATTTTCAGGATAAACGGCGCAGCAAGGCCAAGAACCAGTGTCAGTATCGCCAAGAACGCCATGGATATTTTCATTGAAAATGGCGCTTCTTTAGCTTCCTGTGCGTTCTTGCTTCTTGGCATGGCAAGAAAAGTTATACCGAAAGCTTTAACAAAACACGCCGCGGCAAGCCCTCCGGTAAGAGCAAGAACGGAGGCATATATCCCCATCATTATTCTCGCTCCTGCTGTCGGGCAATTTAGTGCCCCTGCGAAAAAGGACTGAAATACAAGCCATTCGCTGACAAAACCGTTAAACGGAGGTATCGCGGAAATCGCAAGCGCCCCAAAAAGAAAAAATGCCGCCGTCCATGGCATGAATTTTATAAGCCCACCCATTTTTTCCATATCGCGCAATCCCGTCGCTTTGTAAACGCTCCCAGCACAAAGGAACAACAACGACTTAAAAACCGCGTGGTTAATAAGATGATAAAGTCCCGCGCTAAGAGCAAGGACGGCAAGCACGGGCATATTTAGTTTTATAAACACCATCGCGGCCCCTACGCCGAAAAGAATGATACCTATATTTTCTACGCTGTGATAAGCTAAGAGTTTTTTAATATCGTGCTCCATAAGAGCGTATATTACGCCCACAAGACACGAAATAGCCGCAATTAACAGTACAATATTGCCCCACCATAATGAATTGACCCCCAGCACAAAGAAGACAAACCTTACGAGTCCATAAATAGCTATCTTTATCATTACTCCGGACATTACGCTGGAAATATGGCTCGGTGCCTGTGGATGAGCATAAGGAAGCCACAGGTGAAGCGGCACAACACCCGCTTTTGTGCCAAATCCTATAAGAAGGAAAGCGAATATAAGATTTTTTTCACTGGAAGTCATAAGTGCGGCGGCATTTTTGATAGCAGAGAACTCGAAACTGCCTGAGTGCTTATACATTAATATGAAGGCAGCGATTATAAACGCGGTTCCTATATGCGTCATAATAATGTATAGTGCACCCGCATTAACCGATTGTTTTTTTCCCGTGTCAAAAACAACCAGAAAATAGGAGACAAGCGACATTATTTCCCAGAACACCAAGAAAACGAATGCGTTCGCGGTAGTTACAACAGCGGCCATAGAAAACACAAAAGCCGCAAAAAGAAACCAGCCGTAAGTTATCTTTTTTGCGGTATATTCGTTTTTCATGTATCCCACTGCGTACACAGCGGAAGGTAGTGATATCAGGAAAATAACGAAAAGAAAAAACAGGGAAAAAGGATCCAATAAAAGCGAATACTGGGGGTTAAGATAATTCATTTATTTTCATTCTTTTTGATACGATTGTTTAACAGAAGCGGATATATCTGTGGTTCATTCTGCGGATATTCTCTTTCTTCTTTTGATTATTGCCGTTGGATCGCCTTCGTGAGTCAGAATATCAAATGCTTTGCTTTTGAATTATATATTATTTTTAAAATAATTCCCAGCGTGCAACTTAACTATTGTAAAATCCAGGTTCATCACATAACACCGCGTTTTATATTAAAACGCATGGTATCTGGCATATTTTCTTGAGTTTTATAGGCATTAAAAAGCTCATCTAAAAACTTTTTGTTTGGTGCAATATATGTAAGGTCAACTCCGAAATTATTTATTCCGCATTCAATTAACTTTCTTTGAGCGTTTAAAAAACTAATTGGTTTTTTCGGTATTAACAAAGCAAGCCCTGATTCATAAATGGGCAATAATTCTACTATGGTTTTACTTTCCATTTCTTGCGAAGCGTTATAAGAACTGATAACTTCTTGCCCTATGTTTTCTTTTTCTAACATACGCGAACGCACTATAGGGGCGTGACCGTAAATATAAACAACTGTGTTTTTGCCAAGCCCGGGGGCACACATTTTTCTGATATTTAAAAAATCATCTTCCCAAGACGCGGTTATGTTTTTAACACCAACTGTTGATAAAAATGCCGCTGTATAAGCGTTCCATGTATATAAAAATTGCCCTGCGCTAAGAGTGCACTCACTAACTTTGAAGAACCCAAAATGAGAAACATTATTTAACACCCACGAAGTTACACCTAATGCAACTAACGCATCTATCTTTTCCTTAAACACCGGGATATCCCGCTGGGCAATAAATGGCGGCAACTCAAAAGTTATGTTTGAAAGAAATTTACCCGGTATTTTTTCACACCCATGTAGGTTTTCTTTTGTAAGGTAAAAAGCATGTTTCAAATTTTTATTTGCCGCAGGCAAAATATCAAACCACTCTAAATTTGCAAAGCGCACCCAAAGTGTTTGCTCTTTAGCTGTCTCAGCGATGGCCGCCTTATTTTCTTTCCAAACATTTGAAATTAGCGAAGTATATTTTTGCGATATCTCGGAATCTTTAATTTTTCCCCCAGTGTTTTTTTGCGCATAGCTTGCGTATAAACCATTAATTTCTTTTTCTAGATCTTTTTGGTCGCACATAACATCAATCGTTTTGTAAACAGGGTTGCCTACACTAAACTCAGCCGTATCTCTAAACTCAAAAGTATAACGCAAACCATCTTGTGTGAATTCTTTAACCGAGAAAGCAATTGTTGTGTCTTTTTGCGGGTTTGCAACTCTAAGTCGGTCGCCTGCGTTTATTAAGCATTTTTCGCTATCGACTTTAATTTCCAAACCATTTTGTGAAATATTATTTATTTTACCAATTAAATTCCCCATACACTGTGCATCTTTTGGTGCGAATATATTCGTATCGCGGCCGGAAAATAGGCATGTTGTTTTCTCCCTTGCCGTATCTTCCAACAAAATGCTTTTTGCCTCTTTTAGGGCATCTTCAAAACCACTTTTAGGAGCATCAATTAGTATGCGGTATGCCTTAACTGTTTTATAAACATACTCGCTGCTTCTCATACGGCCTTCAATTTTCAATGATGAAATGCCAATTTCTTTTAGTTTGCCAATGTAACTTGCAAGTTCCAAATCCTTGGGTGAAAATAGGTAACCGGTTTGCGTGCCGCTTTTCCACAAACGGCGGCACGGTTGGGTACAGCGCCCCCGGTTTGCGCTTAAACCGCCAATAAAACTTGAGAATAAACACTGCCCCGATATGCAAAAACAAAGCGCTCCGTGCACAAAAACTTCAAGCTCTACGGTTGAATTTTTGGCAATGAGTTTTAACTCTGAAAACGATAATTCACGCGCCAAAACAACTCTTTTAAACCCATGCCCTGCAAGAAAATCCACCCCCATGCTATTATGCACGGCCATTTGGGTGCTGGCATGCATATTAATTTGCGGGAAGTAGTTTTTAATTATGCTTGCAACGCCAAGGTCCTGCACAATAAAACCATCTGGCATAAGCGGCTCAATGCGGGCGATACTTTTTACAACCTCTGCTATCTCTTCGTGCTTAATTAATGTGTTTAAAGCAATATAAACTTTTACCCCTTTTTCTTTGGCGAAGGCAAGCATCACACTCAAATCATACACGCTAAGGCTGGATGCCGACATACGGGCATTAAAACCAGGCATACCAACATAAAGAGCGTTGGCGCCGGCGCGAATTGCGCTAACAAATGCTTCTTTTGAACCAACAGGTGCTAAAAGTTCCATAGTTTTTAAAGAATATCCTTAAATAATATTTGATGTGTAATTATAGCTGTCCAAATTAACTAAATTTCACCCTCACCTTTCATCCTCTCCCCTCGAGGGTAAGTCTTTGGGCCGAGCTCACCGAGCAAGGAAGAGGAAAGAGGAGAGGGGCGGTTCATTTCAAATCTTTAATCGAATATTTCGTTGAAACATGCTGTCTAATTTAGACACATATAATGAGTAATAAACCAAGGGTACGGACATTAATCTGTATCTGTAAGGGCATCTTTAAATTCGGAGGTTGTATGGAAAATTACATCCGAATACTTTTCAATGTAGTGGTTAAGCATCCACTCCGACTCGGCAAAAAATACAATATTCCCGTTTTTGTCATTACCAATACGGTCCGACTTATAATCACAAAATTCTTCAAGCTGTTTTGGGTTTGTTGACGAAAGCCAAAGCGCTTTATAATAATTTAACGGCTCAAAACGACAAGCAGCACCATACTCATTTTCAAGGCGGTATAAAATAACATCAAATTGCAGCTGCCCAACGGTGCCAACTATTTTTTTTCGGCCGTGGTTCATTGTAAAAAGCTGGGCAACACCTTCATCGGTAAGCTGTTTAATACCTTTTTCTAACTGTTTTGCTTTTGTTGAAGTGTTTATAAGTTCTTTAAATATTTCAGGCGAGAAACTTGGTATTCCCTTGAAGGAAAGGGCTTCGCCATCGGTTAGCGTGTCGCCTATTTTAAAGTTGCCTCTATCGTAAAGCCCTATTACATCGCCGGCAAATGCCGTATCAATAATGTCTTTTTTCTGACCCATAAAACTTGCGGGGCTTGTAAAACGCAGTTTTGTTTTTAACCGTGTGTGGTTATAAAACTTGCCGCGTTCAAACTTGCCCGAACAAACCCTGAAAAATGCAATTCTGTCACGGTGGCGCAGGTCTAAATTGGCATGAATTTTAAAAACAAAACCGCTAAAGTTTTTTTCTAATGGGTTTACAACACGCTGTTCTGCGACTCTTTGAATGGGAGTTGGGGCAATAGCAACAAATGTATCTAAAAGCTCTTTTACGCCAAAATTATTTAACGCACTGCCAAAAAAAACTGGCGCCAAATTACCGTCAAGATAACTTGCTTTATCAAATTCACCATAAACGCCGTGCAAAAGTGCGGCATCTTCACGCAAGTCATTTGCAAGGACTGAGCCAATTCGTTCGTCAAGCAATGGGCTTTTAAGCTCTGTTTCAAGCACATCTTCTTGCTCGGCCATCGTGCGGTTTGATTTAAAAAGAAAAAGCTTTTTGTTGTGCAAATTATACACACCCTTAAAGCTTGAGCCGCGGCTTATAGGCCAAGTTAACGGGCAAACCTTTATGTTTAGCTTTTTCTCAAGCTCATCAAGCAGGTCAATTGGGTTATTGCCTTCGCGGTCAAGTTTATTTACAAAAATAATTACAGGCGTGTTGCGCATACGGCAAACATTCATAAGCTTTTCTGTTTGCTCCTCAACGCCTTTCACGCTATCAACAACTAAAATAACACTGTCAACGGCGGTAAGCGTTCTGTAAGTGTCTTCGGCAAAATCCTTATGACCGGGGGTGTCAAGCAGGTTAATTTTGCAGTTATTATATTCAAAACTCATAACCGCGGATGCAACCGAAATACCGCGCTGGCGTTCAATTTCCATAAAGTCGGAAGTTGTGGACTTTTTTATTTTGTTGGATTTTACCGCCCCTGCGCTAACAATTGCGCCAGCAAAAAGCAAAAACTTTTCAGTTAGAGTGGTTTTACCTGCATCGGGATGGCTGATAATTGCAAAAGTTCTTCTTTTTTCTATTTCGGTTTGCAGCTGCGGCACTACATCAACAATTTCCATAAACTTCCTTTATAAAAATACTTTTTAAAATTTACTAATACACTTTAAGCTTTCTATATTTTGTTATTATAACATAAATTATGAATTGACTGTCTGATATGGACAAGAACAACATAAAATTCCCGATATCACAAAAAAATCAAATTGTATTTTGCAATAGTGATTGACTAAGTATGGTTAATATACTATTATGACTGACCGGTCAGTCATAATGATTCATAAATAGTTAAGACAATTTGGAAACAGGGAACGAAGAAGGAGGTATTTCTATGTCATCAGCTGTCGTTAAGAAAGAAAAAACACGCAAAAACATTATTAATGCAGCTATCAAGGTGCTCAGTAATAAAGAATACCACGAATGTCTCATTGACATGATTGCAAAAACCGCAGATATAGGGAAAGGTACCATTTATCTGTATTTTAAAAGCAAGCAGGAACTTTATTATTCAATCCTGTTTGAACTGGTAACTACAGCGAAAGAAATAGCCAAAACTGCTATGAAAAGCAGTAACCATCCATCCGAACAGGTACGAATACTTCTTGAAAAAATGAACCAGTTCACAGATTCACATAGTAACGCATTTATAATAGCTAAGGCAGAAGCCGGAAACCTTAAAGGGAAAATACAGTTGATGTATACAGAAATGTATGGCGGACTATTGAAACAGATAGGAAAAATATTTGAAAACGGAGTTAACAGAAAAATGTTTAAGAAATATCCGCCGGTTTTAATGGGAGCGCTTGTTATGACATCAATGTTAACCATATCAAAATATAAACAGATTAACAGGCCTGGAGCACGCACTGTTACCACAGACATGATAGCAGATATATTTATGAATGGAATAAATTTGAAATAACCTTATAATGTCTTTACACAACTTAGGAAAGGGTTCAGCGAACGAAGTGAGCGACGACGAAACGGGAAAACCATAGGTTTTCCCTTGTAGAGCGGTTTGGCGAAATCATATTAGCCAAACCAAGTATGAACGAAGTGAATACTA